>NZ_JAKSYR010000183.1:0-24818 GCF_022829705.1 Methylobacterium sp. E-025 | reverse complement strand
CCGAGCACGGCGTGTGCTGACTGGAACACCACCGTATCGATTCCGTCGACGGCATCGGTGGACGCGGCAGCGAAATCGACCGGCGCCCCGTCCGCGGAGGTCGCCTCGACCTGCGCGGACGGTTGCACGCCGAGCGTCAGGTTGGGGCGCGTGGTGTCGGCCACGGAAAACTCGAACCAGAACGGCACCGCGCCGTTGCCGGCACGACCGGTCGCGGACGCGCCGACCGTGTGCGCACCGAGGCCGAAGGTCTGGCCGGACACGACGACGGCTTGGCCCTCCCTGAACACCACCGGATCGGCTCCGTCGACCGCATCGGTGGACGTGGCCGCGAAGACGACCGGCGCACCGGCCGCGGAGGTCGCCTCGACCTGAGCGGGCGGCCGCGCGCCGAGGGTCAGGATTGGGGATGTGAAATCGGAGACGACAGAGAGGCCACGGGCGTCGACCCAAGCGGGCATGTTTTGGTCGTCGTAGACAGCCGCACCGATGCCTGGAAGGTTCGTCAGAGCGATACGATCGCCGCCCCAGCCATAAAACAGCTTTTCTCCAGCCACCACCTCATGATCGAAGGTCAACAAAAGCTTGTTGTTCCCCAATAGATCCGCCTGAACCGCAACCGCATCGGGGGAAGCGTCGGTGTAATCGGCGCGCAGGCTCCAGCCTGCACCGAGGCGCGCGCTGGAACTCAGCGGAAGCAAACCGGATGCAGCGTCGAATTGGAACGTCAGCACGAGTTGCCGAGAATGTCCGTAAACGGCATTCGCAAAAACAACCTGTGGCCCGGCATCGTCGATGTTTCCACCGGCCAGGGCGAGCGGCGAGCCCGACAGCGCAGACGCTCGAAATTCTTCGGCGACGCCGAGCGCGATGCGATGAGCCCACTGCGCGCTATCGGCCTGATTGCCATGAAGGCTTCCAGGCAATACAGGTTTTGTCACATCCAGATTGACGTCCATATCGACGTCACTGGATTGACTAACCGCGAACGCTGCATTGAATTTCGAGTCTTCGGTGAGCCGTGTTTGGCCGACGCGGATATCCTGGTTCTTTATAGCTCCTTGAAAAGGGATCGCGTTGACGAAGAGATAGGGCGTCGTACCCGCATCCTGCCCGAGCGTGGCGCGGACGAGACCCGCTTCGTAACGGACAGCACTTTCCCACAGGTCGGTCGTAAGACCTGAATTCAGGCTGTCGTTCTCGTTATGCAACCAGACTATTGCGGTGGAATTGGCGCGGTCTGCAGCGCTCAACTTTCCGAGAGCGCTCAGCAGCCCGAGCTCCTGGACGTTGGCAGTCCACCCTTTCGTATAATCCCCGCCGTTCGCCGTCAGCCAGTTGGTCGTTAGACCGGTCCCGCCCCATTCCGTGTTGGATCCATCGGAGTTGTTCCAATCCCCGACGATATTGACCTTGTGACTAATGCCGTCAAATCCTAGCAGATGTTCGATGTCCTCTTTGATGACCGGCATCAGACCATTTGTTGTGATATAGCGCGCGTTGGATTGCCCCCGTATGACAACGTTGATAGTCGACGATGCAGGCACATCGCCGGTCTTGGCCACATCGGCATCGGGAACGAAACCCTTGTTCAACCCATCCGTGGTCATGCTCGTTGTGAGAGGTCGAGGAGAAGAACTCTTAAGCCCATCCGGCGATGCGACGACGACAGTGTATGAACCGGCGGTTACGCTGCCAAAACTATAATGGCCGCTCGAGTCCGAAGTCGTGGTGAGCAAAGCGTGGCCGCTCGAGTCGAAAAGCGCCACGCTTGCTTGGCGAATTCCCGTCTCTCCGGCGCTCAGAAGCCCGTCGCCATTGCTGTCGCTGTAGATAGTTCCGCCGATGATGATATGGTCCGGGCTTCCCGAAAGTGCTAGATTTCTCGACCCCGTATTGGCACCTACAGCCAAGACAATGGACTGCGAGGAGAACGCATTCGTCGCGGTGCCGCCAGTCGGCGCCACGGAGTATGAGTAGGTTCCCGGCTTCAGGCCCGCAAAGCTGAAAACGCCATCGAGCGTCGCGTTGCTGTAGTCGTGATGACTGCTCGTTGTCGTGTCGACCACGGATCCATTGCTATCACGCAGAGTAACGACAGCACCGCTGAGCGACGCCTCCCCCGCATCATATTTCCCATTTCCATTTGCATCGACGAAAACGACGCCGCGGAAAGCCGCGGTGGAGTTCATGCCTTCGTTGAAGATGGTCGTCGCATTCTGATATGCGGATATATTATCAACTGACGTATATCCTGTTCGCAACTCAAAATCACCGACAGTTCCCCTGAGGAACGGCCCGGATGTCACCTGAGCGATCAAAGGTTTGAACTGGAGGCTGTAAATCCCATCGTCGAGACCGTCGAAGACGTAAGCTACGCTCGCCGACGTCGTCTGCGTGGCGATCCGATTCCCGGTGCTGTCGAGGAGATCAACGACAAGGCCTGAGACGGCAGCTTCGCCTGTATCCTTGATGCCGTTGGCGTTCGGGTCGGCAAAAGCGATCCCAGAGATCTTTGCGCTCGCGGTCATCGGTCCTTACGTATTTTTTCTTAGAATTTCACGGCGTCCTCGAATCGCCGCTCCGGAAAGGGATAAATACACATTGCAATATCGTGCAAGACCCGCAGGTGACATAATCGGGCCCCTTGCGAGTGGTCCGCCCTGAAGCATGATGATCGCGCCGGCGCAGGATGAAACCGATGGCGTGTCTGGTCCCGGCATTCGGTGGAGGGGGTTCGACCTGAAGGGGCCGGGCTCGGCGGACCACGCGCACAGATGGCCTCTCAGGGCGTGAGGCCGCGCAGGGCCATGGCGCGGCGGCCAAGGTCGTCGGCGCTCTGACGAAGTCGGGCGGGTGAGACCGCATCACCGGATCGAAGGCGCTTCGCGACCAGGCGCAAGTCGATGCCGAGCGGGCGCAGGCCATGCTCGAAAGCTCCGGCAATCGGGCGGTGACGCCTGCCACCGCGCGCCGGTTCGCCGACGTTGGCGCGGCAGCGTATCCGCCTCGGCGGCGGCTATCGGCGGGATCACCTGCGCGCCTTCGCCCAGCGGGTGGAGGTCCGAGAGGCCGAAGCTCGCATCATGAGATCGAAGGGAGAGTCGCTTCGCACGCTCACCGCCGTTTCTAGCGGGAGATCGGCATGCCCAGCTTGGGACTGAAGTGGCGGAAGGGGGGGCCGATACCGGACTTTGATTTTTTTATTGGGTTTTTTCAATTTTATCGGGCGTGCCCAAGCATTTGCCAAAGCGGAGTGGTCACGCTTTTGTTCGGGGGGTGGTTAACTGGAGGTTAGGATTGGAGATAGGTGGAATTGTAACGCCAGGGTTATGACCCAGCAAATTCTCAACCCGATAGAACAGCTAAGCCATTGTCAGCGCATGCGCTTCAGCTTCACGCGCACACCGAATGGACACGATCCTGCGTACAATGCCAAGGGCGGCTGGAAGCGCTCAGCGATGAACTCTCGCGCGTCGCGTTTCACTGCATGTGGATCGGCGTCGAAACATGACCTTGGCCGATCCGTGCCTAATTTTATGACGCAGTGCGAAAATCCGAGTTTCCAGTAAGGTCACGATCGGCGCCGGGCGTGAGCCCATCTCTCAAAGTATTTTGGCCACCATCGCGGTGATTTAACAGAGTTGAAGGAGGGGCATGCTTCGAAGCCGATCCTAAATTGGCGATCCGCGAGTTCAAATTCCGCCGATCGGATCGTTGGGGGGCGACGCGCACCCTCATCGCGCACACGCACCGAGGCTGGCCGCCGGCGTTGGCGTGCTCTCGGCTGCGAATTCCGAGCCCAGGGATGCCAGCTCGGAACGGAGTTCATCGGCCCGCCGTCGATGATGCTGTGCGACTTGGCGTATGGCATCCGCCGCGCTGTCGGTATCCAGATCGTCGGCGAGCGCCGCTTGCTGATCCGCCATAGCCTCGAGTTCCGCTATGCTGAAGGCTATCTGCCTCACCAGTCCGAGCATGATGTCACGCCCCGCATTGCACAGAAGATAGGGTGCGATGCAACACGCAACTATCAGTCCAAGTCTGTAAATAGATCACGATCGATCGCTCCACGACAAAGGTGCGGCCAGTATGTGGACGCATAGGACACCGTCCAAAGCGGCCGCTCGGCAAGCATCGACGCGGCCGGATGCTCGTCGCGGATCGGGTTGCCCACGCGTCGCACACGATCACGGTCGATCGTCGCCGTTTGAGCGGACGTCATCGCACCACGGTAGTACTGGTTGCGGACCAGCGCAGAGCGCTCCGCGCTGTTCGGAGGGAGGCGCGAACGATCGTCGGTGCAGCGCGAGGTGGGTGCATTGCGCGGCACAGAGCGGGATAGAGAAGGCTCGGCAAGACGTGATGTCTGCTCTTCGTCCGCCCCGGCGGGAAGTCATCGCCGGATCAGGGTAAGCGCGGGGGCGGTGACGGCAGCTCCGGCGGGGCTGGTCCGGCATGCGGGTCCGGTGCACGGCCCGGAGATGGGAACGACGCTCGCCTGTTCGCTTGAAGGATTTTTCCGACGGCGATGCCCAACGGAACGGACATCAGCAACCAACTGCGAAGGAATCGAAGAAGCCGGAGCATGGGCATGGTTCCGTACTGCCAAGGTGTGCGATGGACGATCAATCCGGTCGTCCTCCCGGAATCGTGGTGACACCGGACGAGCGGTGATCGCGACCCTGCGGGCCGCCCAACGGGGGATACCCGCACGGTGCGCAGCCATGGCACAAATCGCAGCGGGGCTGAGCGTTCGACCGCCGAAGGGTCGGGAAACGCGCTCACGCACGCCGCCCCTATCGAGGCATCTCGTCCTCCACCATCCTCCCGGGGGCCAACGCGAGGGCGAAGGCGGCCGTGACTCCGACCCAGCATCCGGCGATCTTCACCGCGACGTCTTCGAAACGGCCGTGGCGCGTCGCCTCGACCATCTGGAGCGCCTCCATGGCGCCGGCGACGACCGATAGGATCACGAGAATCTGCCAGCGGCGATGGGGATATCCGAAGGCGAACAGGAAGCTGACTGCGGCGTAGGCCCCGAAGCGTTCGAGGGCCGCCGGGGCGTCGGTTACGGGGCGAAGGCCGATCGGCGCGAGGGTCGCGACGATCACGCCCACCAGGAGTGACCATCCGAGGATGCGCGAAGCTGTGGTCATGGGAGGAAATCCGGTCGCTTTGGCGGAACGGCAGAGGAAACGGCGGTCGGCCCTTCAATTGGCCGCCGGATCCACGGAGACACCGAGCGGCGGCGGCGCTGCGTGCGTTGCGACGGCCCTGCCGCTCGAACGCCAGAGCCCTGCGTTCGACCGCCCTGACGCTGATCGACGGTCGACGTCCTGCGCCGGGTTCCCAATGCCTTCGGCCATGACGGTGCGCTGGCGAAACGCTGGAAGCCCGGCGGAAAACCTGATCGATAAGCGAGCTCGGATGCACTGAATGCGTTCGCCGGTTATCCCGACCCGGCCAAGAGGACCACATCCTCCTTCCCGGGGATGTCGAAGGCGGGCGGACCTGGCGGGCGGACCGTCCGAGGGCCCTGCGCAGGGAAGCTCGCTCGGTGTGCTGCTTGCCCCGAGAAAGACGGTCCGACCCGGCCCGCAAGGGGGCCGGACCGCACGCGTGGGTCCTTTGCGCGGCACTCAAAGCTTGAATGGCGTGTACGCGCGGATCGTCGATCGGTGCCGAAACTGGTCGGGGGCGACCGCCACCAGGACCAACACGGCATAGAACGTGAGCGGGATGAAGGCGACAAGACCGCCGATCATGGGCTCGGTGATCCCGTAGACGAGATAAAAGATGAGCATGGCGAGGAGGATGTGCGCCCGGTCGCCTGCGCTGCGTCGCAGGGTCGAGACCAGGGCTGTGCCGAACATCAGGAAACCGACGGCCCCGTCGGCGAAGAGGACGTTCAGGTACAGGTCGTGCGCGTGGGCGGCCGCCTTGAACAGCAGCGGATGAACGGGAAGGATGAATTTCGCCGAGCCGCCTCCGTAGCCGAACAGCGGTTGTTCGGTCCATAGATCGAGAACCACCGCCCAGATCCGGCTTCGTCCGGTGCCGCTCGTGATCTCGTCCGCCGATCCCGATCGTGCGACGCTGGAGAGGATCTGGTCGCTGAAACCGGTCATGACCAGCAAGAAGAAGCCGCCGATGATCGCAGCGACGGTCAGCTTCAGACCGACGTTTCCGCGCGAGAGATAAACATAGAACAGTCCGATCGCCACGGCGATCAGAGACATGCGGTTGTTGCTGGCCAGCAGGCAGAACGCCATCGGCGCCACGAGGACGAAGAACATCGGCCGGCGGAACGAGATCTTCGACGCGAGCACCATCAGGAGGATGCCGATGCCGGCCGACGCGCCGGCCGAATTGGCCGTTCCAAAGACCCCCTGCAGGCGCCCCGTCGGCTCGAACGCGCCGTTCGTCCAGTCGCTCATTCTACCGAGTTGCGGGTCCAAGACGTATGCGGCGATGGAAAGGCAGCACAGCAGGAAGCAAGCGACGATCAGGGCGTCGACCAAGCGTTGCGGACCCGCGATGCGGACGAAGGCGTAGAGGAACAAGAACGCCACGAGGTTCGACAGGGTTTCGACCATCGACATGGCGGGTTGAACCGCATGGACGCTGTTCAAGACGGTGAAGCCGAGGAACACGGTCCACGGCACGACTTCTGCAGTGACCAACGGAAGGCGGCGCACGATTAAGGCCGACAGGGTCAATGCGCCCATCAATCCCAGGCAACCGAGCTTGATCAGGATCTGGAAGTCGATGGACTTGTCGTCGATCTCTCGGGTGCGCAGGGTCGCCGATTGCAGGACGACGATCAGAATCCCCGCGGCGAACGCGTAGCGCCAGTCCCACACCAGCGTACGCACCCCGGCAAACAGCAGGAGCGGCAACATTCCGGCCGCAATGAGCAAGCCGAGGGGGACTGGGTCCTTGTCGCTCCATGCGAAGACGAGCGTTGCGACAACGGCGGCGACGCAAAACGCCAGCGCGACGGTCGCCGCCGCACTGGCGAAGCGATTGGCGTATGTCGGTGCGGCATCCATTACGCAGATATCGCGGTCATCGGAGTGTTTTCCGTTGGTCCGGGACTTACGTATCCGGCCGGACTTTCGTCGAAGACCGACCATGCGGCCGCGATCGACTTGGTCCCCTCCCACCTGGGCTGCATCGGTCCGGCCTCACGTCGTCTTGAGGTCGCCGCGGACCTTGGCGGCCGCAAGGCGGGACAGGAAGACGACGTTGCCGATAAGGTAGCGGCGGGCCAGGCGGCGTGGTTCGAGACAGAGGCGGTAGACCCATTCGAGGCGTGCGCTGCGGATCCACGCCGGTGCCCGCGGCACCGCCTCCGCGAAGAAGTCGAACCACGCGCCAACCGCTATCCCGCAGGGGCAGACCTCGGGAACATGCGCGGCGATCCAGCTTTCCTGGCGAGGGTTGCCCATTCCAACCAAGATGAGATCGGCCCGTGCCGACGCGATGGTTGCGAGGATCGAAGGCTCGTCGGATTCTCTAAGATAACCGTGATGCCGTCCGACGACGGTGTGCCGGGGCCAACGCTGTCCCATTTTCTCAGCGGTCCGCTCGATCACGTCGCCGCGCGCTCCGAGAAGGAAGATCCGCAGGTCGTGATCCGTGCTGTCGAGATAGGACGTCACGAAGTCGGTGCCGTTCAAGTTCTCCTCGAACACCGTCCCATGCAGGACGCGGCGTGCGATATCGACCCCGACGCCGTCGTTGAGAACCAGGAAGTCGCCGAGGCGCTCACGCATGGTGGGGCGTCGGGAACATTCGTTGGACAGGTTGGCGTTCAGGAAAGCTACCCGTGTCGTCGAACGATGCATCACGCGATTGTCGATATGGGCGACGACATCGCGTACCTTTCCGGATTGGACGCGAACGCCGAGGATGTCCGTCACGGTCAGCATTGGGGTGATCCTGCGGTGAGAAATTGCGGAGCGTCGACGATCACGCTCCGACTCGGCGGAGGGAAAAATCGCCGCGACCGGTCATGAAGATGCGCAGCAGTCCAAGGGCGAGGCCGATGAACAAGGCGATCGCGAGGACCACCGCACTCCTAGGAGCGCTCTTCGATTGCGGCGGGTAGGCCGCGCTCGCGACTTGAGCGTCCGGGAGCGACAGGAACTGCTGCTGCCAGGTCTCGGCGTACCGCTCGAGGAACTTGTCGTGAAGAACGCGATAGGCCTGCGCGGAACTCTCAAACTTCTTCAGCGTCACGCGCGCCGAAGCCGAGTTCTCGCCTTCAAGCGAGCCGGAGAACTTCAACTCCTCCACGGCCCGCTCGGCGAGCTGTGCCTTCGCTTGCAACTCGTCGGTGCGGGCCTGCAGCAGCTTGCTGGAGCGCCGCGCCATCTCCTCACGCAACTCCATCTGGTCGGCAATGAAGGCTGCGGCGTAGGCATTCGCGACGCGCGCGGCCTGGGCCGGATCGGGCATCGTTGCCGCCACCTCGACCGCATAGGTAAGGCCAATCCGGCGGACCGAGGTCAGTTTCTGCAGGGTACGCGCCGCGGCGGTGATCTCATCGTCCGGCTGCTTGGCAACGGGGTGCTTCCAGAAGGCGATGGTCCCGGTGATGGCACCCACGGCACGGGACACGGGCCCGTCCCGCAGCGCAGGATCGCCGACGAGCTTCTCACTCTCGACCACCCGGCGCAGGATCCGCTCCGATTTCAGGAGTTCGACCTGACTTTCGATATTGGCGGATTCGACGTTCGCATCGATCGCCGGCGGCACGTTCGATCGCATAGCAGCGCTGTTCTTTGTATCGATCAGGATCAAGCCCGTCGACGTGAACTGCGGCGTCGCCAAGACTAGGTAAGCAATCGCGATCAGCACGGTCACCGCTGCCGGCAACACAAGCGAGCGCCAGTTCCGCCGAATGTTTAGCAGTGCCGCTAGAAAATCCGGGCCCTCCGGCTGAGGGCGCGCTGGAGCCGGGTCGGGGCCGAAGGTTCGGACCACGGCATCCTGCCGGGAATAGTAACCCATCGTCATCTACTCCCTGGCATAACGTCAAATGCCCTTCCTAACGGTCGAGGACCGACGCTCATCGATCCGCAGTCCCGTGATCGCACGGTGATCCTGCACTCCATCAGTCGACCGACAGCCGTCCTGCAACGAGGTCGTTCGCTATGCTGAAAGGTAAACATGATGAGTAAGGATATAACCTGAGCGACTCCGGTATTACGGCGACAACTTAGGCTATCGCGGCTTATGTTGCAGCGCACGCAAAAAATTTGTGCATCAAAAAAGATATTTCGACATCGGCCGTCTCGGATGGCGCAAACGGCGCCACTCACGGTTTCGTGATGACGCCCAACTTCAATCACCGATACAAATCAAAGAATTATATCTCTAAATCGCCCTATCTTATCGTCTGCTTACACCAATGCTCACCGCTTGAGTTTGCACTGTGGTGGTGTCTACACCCAGTTCGGACGATCTGAAGTACCCTTCGGACGGGGATCAGGCACGACCGATCGTCGCTCTACGATTTCGTGGCGTACTCGGGCGCACAATTGGTGCGGTGCGAAGGCGATCCCTACGCATGCGGCCCGCTGGACAGATGGCTCGCTGCGTCTCGTAGGGCACGCAGAAACCAAAATCATTACAGATGAGATCAATCCTTGAAGAAATATATTTCTCGCAGAGGTCCTTGTAAGCGCCCACCGTTCAGATCTCTTTCCTAGCGGCGAGACCGTTCCCCTTTTTTTTGGTTAAAATTTCATCAACAGAAGCTAAGTGCAGCCATCTTTACTAGCGGAGCCTCCTTGACGAGCGTTCATAAACTCGCAGTTTAAGGGCGTTAACAAATTTTTAAGTGGGTTCGCCAATGGTCGATCGTGCGTTTACAAGTCAGACGTCACGTGAGTCGACGGTGACGAGCCGGCGCGCTGTCCTCACCGTCGTTCGGCCGCTCGGCTTTCCCTCATCGGTCCGTTCGACCGATCCAACGGCTCCGGCCATCCGCACGGACGAACCGAGCGGCTATCTACTTTCTCGCCGCAAGCGCTTGCTCGACGTGTCGCTGGCGGGTGCCTTGCTGCTGGGGTTGCTTCCGCTACTATTGATGGTCGCCTTGATCATCCGTGCGACCTCGAAGGGGCCAATCCTGTTTCGCCAGACCCGGTGCGGCGCGGGAGGGAAGCCGTTCGTCATCTATAAGTTTCGCTCGATGAAGGCGGTCGAAGCGTCGGACACCCTCGTGGTCCAGGCAACCCGCGACGACGCACGTATCACCACGATCGGGCGCTTCATCCGTCGCACCAGTATCGATGAGCTGCCGCAGCTCGTGAATGTCCTCCAGGGCGACATGTCGCTGATCGGACCGCGTCCGCACGCCACCTCGCACGATGCGTTCTATGCATCACGCATCCCCCGCTACAACGAGCGGTTCTTCACGAAGCCGGGTTTGTCCGGGCTGGCCCAAGTCAGCGGCGCCCGCGGCGAGACTCCGCAGATTTCGGATATGGCGCGGCGGATCGAGTTCGACCTGAACTACATCCAGACCGCTAATCTACGGCAGGATATCAAGGTCATCGCCGCGACGGTCCGCGAGATGATGTTCAGCTCCAGCGCCTATTGATACCCGCCGCGGAAACGGGCGACGGTTCGTCCCGGATTGCGAATGTGCTCCTTCATCGGACCGGAGCCCACATCCATCTTCGACCTGCGGTCATCGCCCGATACGGAGCGGTCACGCAGGACCAGGAACCGCAGGGCCCGTCCGACCTTCCGGTTCCCCTGTCAGATGTCGCACGGGTTCGTCGTCGACTTCGACGTTGCAAGCTTCGGAAACAGGACCACGCCATGAATTCTAACGCAGCTCCGATAGCAATCTTCGGTCGGATGTCGGCTCTCGGCCTTGCGGCGGCGATCGTGTCGGGTGGCCTGACCGTGTACGCCCATGCGGAGTATCTCATCCAGCCGGGCGACACCGTCGAGATCGCGGTTGCGGGTCTTCCCGACTTGAAGCAGCGCAGCGTAGTGAACCCGGACGGCGCGGTGGCCGTGCCCATGACGCGTCCGGTCAAGGTCGCCGGGCTTGGCCTTTCCGCGGCCCAGACGCTGATCAAGGATCAATTGTCGCGCAAGCTCTACCAGCAGCGCATGTCCGATGGACGCGACAGCATCACGGCTATTGGGCCGGACATGGTGATGGTGACGATCGCCGAATATCGACCGGTTTACGTGAACGGTGACGTAACCAAACCTGGTGAGCAGGTGTTTCGGCCCGGGATGACCGTTCGGCAGGCTGTGGCGCTGGCGGGAGGGTACGAGATCATGCGTTTTCGCATGAACAACCCGTTTCTTGAATCCGCCGACCTGCGGAACGACTATCAGGTTCTCTGGATGCAGTACGTGAAGCTGCAAGCGAAGATCTGGCGGCTCAAGAATCAGAACGCTCCGCGCGACAAGGAGCAGGATGCGGCTCTGGACGCACAGACGCAGGCGCCTCTGCCAAAGGCCGTTCTCGAGTCACTGCGGGCAAACGCGCGGACCCAGCTCGCGGTCGCGAACGAGCGCTTCATCGCGGAGTCCGCGTTCCTCACGGGTGCCGTGAAAACCGCCGACGATCAGATCGCGATGCTTCGGGCTCGGCAAGTGAAGGACGATGAGAACGTCCAGGTCGATACCGCAGATTACAACAAGCTCAAGGAATTCTCGGAGCGCGGCAACCTTCCCATGACCCGCCTGTCCGAGGCGCGGCGCCTGTTCCTGTTCTCAGCGACCCAATCGCTCCAGACCGGCGTCCAGCTCGTGAACACCATCCGCGAGCGGGACGACGCCCGGCGCAAGGTGGCGCGTCTCGACGAGACGTCCCGCTCCGAAATCCTTGCTCAGACCGAGCAGGCGACGGTCGAACTGGGTGAGGTCCGTTCCAAGCTCCAGAGCGTGAGCGAGAAGATCACCTACACCGGCGTCATCCGCTCGCAGCTCAGTCGGGGTGGCGGCGCGACACCGGCGATCCGCATCGTCCACGCTGCGGCGAACGGCGGCGGCACCGAGGCGGCCAGCGAGGACACCCCGGTGGTTCCCGGCGACACCGTCGACGTCGCTCTTCACACAGAGGTCCCGGAGATCACGCAGTGACGGTGCGGTCCGCGCCGGGCGCGGGCATGCCGAGCCGACGCAGCGTCGTCCGGACGATCGGCGGGTTCGCGGCCGTGGCCGGCATCGGCTTCTCCGGCGCGGTGTCGGCCTCAGCGCCGGACGGCCTCGGGAAGCTCGCACGGGGCGTCAACCTCTCGCACTGGTTCGCCCAAAGCTTCGAGGGCTACGGCGCGAGCCACCTCAAGACCTTCGTCACCTCGGACGATCTCCGCCTTCTCTCCGGAGCCGGATTCACCCATGTCCGCCTCGGCGTCGAACCAGATGCCCTGTTTCGATCCGGCGACGGCGAACCTCAGTTCGTCGAGCCGGTGCTCGAAGCGCTTGGAAGGGCTCTGGACATGATCGCGCGGGCCGGCCTCGCGGTCGTCGTCGACATGCATCCCGTGGGCGCTTCGAAGAATCCGCTTCAGACGCCCGCCGGAGCCGCGACCTTCGTCGCGCGCTGGTCGAAGCTCGCGGGCGCGGTCGCTGCGCATCCGATCGGTGCGGTTCTGGAAATTCTCAACGAGCCCGAGCCGCTTGCCGGCCCAGCGTGGTGGACGCTTCAAGCGCGGGCGCTGGAGGCAATCCGCAGCGCGGGCGCGAAAGGGCCCGTGATCGCCAACGGCGGCGGCTGGAGCGGGATCGACGATCTGGTTGCCCATACGCCCTATGACGATGGCGCAGTCGTCTACACCGTGCACTGCTACGCGCCGCTTCTGTTCACGCATCAGGGGGCGACCTGGACCTGGGACGTCGCGCGTTCGATTGCCGGCCTGGGCTGGCCGTTGGATCGAGGCCAGGCGGAAGCGGCCTCCGCAGCAACGTCCGACCCGCGCGCCCGCGGATTCCTGCACGACCAGATCGCCGACGGCAGCTTCACCGCGTCCGCGCTGGAAGTGCAGTACGATCGGCTTTCGCATTGGGCTCGGTCGCACGGTGACGTTCCGATCTATGTCGGAGAGTTCGGCGTCTACGCCAAGACAGCGCCTGTCGCGGCACGGATCGCGTGGGTGCGGGCCTCGCGGCGTGCCTACGAACAGCGCGGCTGGGGCTGGGCGCTGTGGGACGATTCCGATTCGTTCGGCTTCCGTAGTCCGGGTGCGGGTCGCGGCGCGATCGATGCTGCGATGCTCGATGCCCTGGGAGTCGGCGCGTCGTGAAAAAGCTACGGCTGCAAATGGGCGGTCTGGGACGGAGCGCGCCGCTCCTGGCCGCGAACATGCTGGAGGCGGTACTACCGTTCGCCCGCAACGTCGCGCTCGCGCATCTGATCGCGCCAGCGGAGTTCGGCCTCGCGATCTCGCTTTCCATCGTCATCGGCATGCTGGAGGTCCTGACAGATTTCGGCCTTCCCATCTTCGCCGTCCGCAAGGATGCGGGGGTGGATCCTTTGGCCAAGTCCGCGGGGCGGGACGCGGAGACGGCGATGATGGGCACGCTGCAGGGCCTCGCGCTGTTTCGCGCCTCGCTCCTCGCGGTCGTTCTGATTGCGGCGTCCCCTTGGATCGCCGCAGCGTTCCACGCTTCCGATTCCGCGCCGGTCTACGCGCTTCTCGGCTTGATCGTTTTCGTCCGCGGGTTCGAGAACTTCGGGGTGAAGGCTGCGATGCGTGCCTTCGTCTTCTGGCGAGAGGCCATCGTCGTCACGGCGGCTCAGGTCGCCGGGCTGGCGGTCACGGTCGCGGTCGCCGCGCTGAGCGGTGGGTTCTCCTGCATGCTCTGGGGTATGCTGGCCACGGCGGTCACGACGGTGGCGCTGTCGCACGTGTTGTCGCCGCAGCCCTACCGCCTCCACTGGAACCGGGAGGCCGCGCGCGAGGCGAGTGTGTTCGGGCGGCCGCTTCTTGTGAACGGCGTCGCGGTTTCACTCAATCTGTCGGATCGGCTGCTCGTGGGCAGCGTTCTCGGCCCTGGTCTCCTCGCCCTCTACAACGTCGCCTACGGCACCGCGCAGCTTCCGCGGACGGTTCTGGCCAAATTCCTCACGAGCGCCTTTCTGCCGCTTTTCGTACGGCATCGCGAGGGCGACGCCGATACGTCCGCGCTCTACGACACCTGGGCCTGGTGCCTCTCCTGTCTCGCCTTCGCTTACGGGCTCGGACTCAGCCTGCTCGGGGACCATGTCCTAGCCTTCGTCTTCGGAGAGACCTACCGCCCGTCGCGCCTCTTCATGTGCCTCGCGGGTCTCAGCCTGTGCGTGAAGTTCCTCATGCTGCTCCCCGTCCCGGCGGCTTACGCCGTGGGAAACACCCGCCTCGTCGCGTTCGGCTCGATCCTCTCGGCCCTCTCGGTCATCCCCGGTGCCGCACTGCTCGTCTGGCGCCACGACGTCGAGTTGTTCCTCGCGGGCCTCACGGCGGCGGAGTTCGTGGCCCTTCTCGTCTTCGGGCGCATCGCGATCCGCGAACAGGCGTTCACACGGTCGGCAGGGTGGCTCGCGATCGGCACTCCGCTCCTGCTTCTCGCGGCTTTGGCAACTCTGACGATCTTGGTGCCGGAGCTGAGTTTCGGGCGCTGGCTGGCTGCGTGTTCCGCGGCGCTTCTCCTGTCGGCGGCGATCTACGGCGCCATGGTGCCGCGGTTCGGCATCGGTCCGGGGGCCCTTCGTCATGCGTGAACAGGCGCCACAACCGGGAGCTCAGACAATCTGATGGCCGTAATCCTTTTCACGACGACCGACGTTCGCGGGCCGAGGCGCCTGGACTTCGAGCGGCTGCTGGCCTCGGTGCGGCAGGCCGATGACCTGGAGATCCGCCACTACGTCCTGTTGCAGAACGCGACGGAGGCCGACCGCATGCATTGGCGTGCGGCCGCGCCAGCCTGCTGCCGCATCGACGCGGTGCCGGGACGCATGTCCATCTCGGCCGCTCGCAACCGGATGATGGCCGATGCGGTCGCGGAGGCTACGCCTCAGGACGGTGACGTCGTCGGATTTCCTGACGACGACTGCTGGTTCGCGGACGGCTTTCTGCAGTGCCTGGCCGATCTGTTCGACAAGAACGCCCGCCTCGGCGTGCTCGTCTGCCGCGTCTCCCTCGATCCCGATCCGAACGGCTTCGATGCTGGGTCGGTCACGCCTTTGGCCGCCCATCAGGCCGTCCGGCTGGCCACTTCGAACAACATGTTTTTCCGAGGAGCTCTGACCGCCGCGATCGGAAGGTTCGATCCGGAGCTCGGCCTCGGGACCGCGTCCGGAGGCGGCGAGGATACCGACTACGTCATCCGGGCCTACCTGCGTGCGCGAGAGGCGGGATTGATCGACCGGCCGCTGGTCGGGCACCCGGTTCCCGATCGCATCTCCGCCGCGCGCTACTTCCGCGGCGCGCTGATCGTGCTGGCCTATCACGCCCGCAGCAGTCCCGCCCTCACCCTCGAATGCTTCCGCAAAATCTTCGTCGGCCTGTATTTCACCGCCAGCGGCAAGATGAGCCTGGCCGGCTACCGGCAGGCACTCGCCGACGGGGCTCGGGCCTTCGGAGCCAAGCGCGACCTCGCCCCCGCTCGAGGCACGGCATGACGATCCGGAAGGCGACGGCCGCAGGTGATCCGATCTGCATCCTGTTCTGCATCGATAGGGCTTACCTGCGCCAAGCCGGCGTGACGCTGGGCTCGATCCTGGAACACAATCCGACGACGGCGTTCGAGGTATATGTCGCGGGCTTCGACCGTGATCCGGCCGCCTCCGAGGCGATATTTGCTCGGCTGGCCGCCCGCCACGGATCGTGCACGATCCGCTACGCCGACCTAGAGGAAGGCCTGTTCGCGGATTTGCCCGTCACGCGGCAGTTCAGCGCCAGCATCTATACGCGCATCGTGCTGGATCGATTCATCGATCGTCGACATGGGCGCGTCCTGTATCTCGACGCCGACACCGTCGTCCGTTCCGACTTGCGCGGCCTTTGGACGACGCCCCTCGAAGGGTATGTCCTGGCAGCGGTGCAGGACCATTTTCGCCTCGATTCCGAAGCCATCGGTTTCGCGGCCGACGAGCCTTATTTCAATTCCGGGGTGCTCCTCATCAACATGCACGCTTGGCGCGCGGAGGCATGCGAGGCGCGCGTCCTGGCCTACCTCGGCGCGACTGGCCGTGACCTGCCCTGGATGGACCAGGATGCGCTCAACGTCGTGTTGCGCGGTCGCGTCCGATTCCTCGACCTCGGCTGGAATTTCCAGCCACGTTGCGCCGACGTTCCGGCCGGCTTCCTGGGGCTGACCTCGGCGGCCTACGCCGCCCTGCGCGCGGACCCCTATCTCATCCACTACACGACGTCTCAGAAGCCTTGGAACGCCGCGCATCGCGTCCATTACAGTCGCGACTTCTTCGCCGCGGCCCGCACCGCCGGGCTCGGTTCGCTCCTGGACGCTCCGCCCGCTCGCAGCGCAAAAGAACGTCTCGATGCCGTGAAGACGCGTCTGCGCTGGCACTTCCCGTCGATCTTTCGGGCGTTTCGTCGGCTGCTGAAACCGGAGGCCGCCGCAATGATGTATCGCGCGCGTGCCGGAGGATGACGTGACTGCCATGCGTGTCGGCGCCCACGGGATACGGTCGATATCCTACCTAATGGCCGCACACGATGCGGGAGCGTGGATCGAAGCGGCTCTGACCTCCGCGCTTGCGCAAGAGGACGTTGCGGTCGAGGTCGTCGTCGTCGACGACGCGTCGCGGGACGACACTGCCGCCCGGGTCGCCGCCTTCGCGATCCGCGATCCGCGGGTGACGCTGCTCCGTCGGAGCGTGAGCGGCGGGCCGGCGGCCGCTCGCAATCTTGCGCTTGCCCACGCGGCCGGGACGTGGGTCGGCATTCTCGACGCCGATGACCTCATCGAGCCGGACCGTAGCCGCCTTCTGATCGACTTCGCGGAGCAGAGCGGCTGCGCCGTCGTCGCCGACAATCTCTTGCGTTTCCTCGATGCGGATCCCCAGACGGCTTGGCCGATGCTCCCCCTTGGACCTTCGTTCCGCGTCGCGGTTGCGGCTTATCTGCGGCGAAACCTCCTGACGGGAGGCGACACCAACCTCGGCTATCTCAAGCCGATCTTCCGACGCACGTTCCTGTCGGATCGCGGCATCCGATACGACGAACGTCTTCGGATCGGCGAAGATTTCGATCTGTGTCTGCGCTGCCTGGCGGCCGGCACCGATCTGGCAGTGCTTCCCGCGCCGCTCTACCGGTACCGGATGGTCGCCGGCTCTTTGTCACGACGTCTGACCCGCACGGATGTCGACGCGATGCTGGCGTCCCAGGACGCCGCGTTGGGGGCGGTCACGATGACGACCTCGATCCGGTCCGCCGTTGCCGCATACCGACGCTCGCTCCTCGACGGTCTCGCGTATCTCGAATTCCGCTCAGCGCTGCGCGGGCGCGACTGGCGACGTACCGCGATGGAAGCGTCCCGGCTGCGCCTGTGGCGGGCCATCGCGCAGATCGGGTTCGGCTTGATCGCTCGCCGGCTCGCACGTCGTCGACCGGCGGTCAGCGGCCCACCTGCGACGGTTCGATGACTGATGTCCGCTGCATGATCCGGGCGGCAGAAACTTCAAGCGAAGGCGGCAATCCAGTGTGACGGCGTCCCGCCGCGATGCGCTGCCCAGGGAGGACATTCATCCCGGCGTTGCGCTTCGATCGGAGTCTGCGCAGAGACACCGGCCTGCCTTGCAGATCGCGATCCCAATCTTGCATACAGAACGGAGCCATCGACCACGCCGATGCGCGCTGGCTCCGGAGCAAATCAGGAACGGTCCGGATCGGGCAGGGGCCGGTCGAGGCACGCCGCCTGCGGAGCGTTGTGGATCTGCGCGCCGCCGAACCGGCATGGCACCCGCGGTCGGGGTGGCTTTGGAGGCCTTCGGTAACGCCTGCGTATGCCAGCCTCGGCTCACTGTCGCAGGTGCGGGGATCGCTCCCCGTACCTGCGGGGAGGATCTGTGAATCTGGGTACCGCTGCTTGGAACCAGCATCCCGATCACGCCGAACGATAACGACTGACATCGAGCCGAGCGTCGTCACCGATGAACGGTGGAACATAGGCGGCGCGGTGATCCGCATACGTTCATCGACCGGGCCGGCGGGGTTTTTAACTTGCGTTCCGTGTATGTCGACCTTAATCCGAATTTGCTAGATCTATAGATGACAATAAAGACCATATTACCCGGGTGAACAATCTTTATGAGGTCGTTTTCCGCAAGATCATATCCATAACGGTAAGTCCGTGAATTTTTATCGTTCGCTAGAATCTCAAACGCTGCTGTTCGAAATGGGATTTGCAACCGGGGTGACAATCTCGAGCGGACGTCGTAAAAACACATCTATAATCGCTCGACGCTCGTGTTATGAAAGCCTTAATCATCGGGTCGCCAAGGTAGCGGATCGGGTCCTGACCCGGCGAGCGACATGCGGGACTCGGTCGGCCTAGAGCCGAAACTCACCGGTCGGGAGAGGCAGGGGTTGTGGGTTTGTTTCCGATCCTGATGATCGCCTGCGGGGCGATCGCGAGCCTGTACCTGAACTGGATCTTTCTGAGTCTCGTGAGCCTCATGGTCATGCCGCTCTATGTCGGCGCCATGGTCTGGTCTGGGGCGTCATTCCTAGGCGGAGTGGGTCAAGCGGCGGTCGGCCTCGTCGCCCTTCAACTGAGCTATATCCTGTCCGGCTGGATCCTCGAGAAGGTGCGGAGCCGCCGAGCCGACCTGCCGCGGATCGGCCATCCGGTTCGGGCGGCGGCCGAGAACCAGAGTCGCGCGCTGCCCGAGTGGCCCCTCTTCGGGGGGTGGCTTCCGCTCCTGGCCTTCTATGAGCCCCGATGCAGAGCGGACGGCTCCCCGTGGAACGGGATCGACGATCCAGGGTATCGGACCACCGTGCTTGCGGTTGGCTGGTTCGGACGCGCGTTCTCCCTCGTTGTCGGGTCTCCGAAACGGGTGAAGCCGCAGGGGCAACGGAATGCTCCCTCGCAGGCGAGCGTCGTTTCGGAACTCGACCGACGCATCGCCGCCGAACGCGCGAAATCGAATCGTGATTCGGGAGAATCCACGGACCAGCGTTGACAGCCGGCGGGCGGCGACTTTGCCGTGATGGGATCAGCGCTGCGCTCATACGGCGAGTCGGCCGCGCCGTGTGATTTCAATCTGTCGTTCGATCGTGCCGCCGCCGGACGGAAGCAACGCGTCGCCGTGATTGGACACGGGCGGAACGCCAATCGCGTTCGCTCGACGGCCACCCTGTCGCCCATCACGCAGCGACCCGACGGGCGATCGGGTCCTGCTCCGCGTCCGAAATCTGCGTGTTCCCGGTGCCTCGGCACGGCTGGCATCCACGGATGACGGCGTTGCGAATGTTGGGCTGCCGGTTCGACTGACGCCGACACGATGCCCAGAATTCGACGATGCGAGCTGATCGAAGTCGATCTCGAACTCGTCGCGTCGCGTCGCAACACGCTCGCAGGCATCGGTACGTCGCGGGATGTCCGTAACGTCGTCGTACGCGTGCCGTCCCCCGGGCGGGCTCAGGATCGTCGGATCGTTCGGCGATGGTCGGTCATCGCCGCGAAACCTGCGATGCGCCCTAAATCCTGCAGTAAGATTTTAGACCGAGGGGCGATGTGGCGAGCATTCACGGGTCGAGCCACGGCCTGCATAATATATCGCCAGCATGTTTTCATGCGTTGTTAACGATGGAATGCTTCCGTATCGTGGTCGAAAATGCCTTCGCTGCGGAATCGGATACTTCGGATGCCGAAGCTGTTTCAAATCGTCAGCTGGCCCATGCTGGCCGGAATCTTTGCGATCAGCGGATTGATCAACGTTCTTTGTTTGACCGGTTCTATCTTCATGCTCGAAGTTTACGATCGGGTTCTGCCGAGTCAATCCTTGTCGACGTTGGTCGGACTGATGACGCTCGCTCTGGCGCTCTACATCGCACAAGGTGGACTTGAGGCGTTGCGGGCGCGGATCTTCGTCCGGGTCGGTGCGATCCTGGACGGGACCCTGAACCCTGTCGTGTTTGCCGTGTGCGCACGCGCTCCACTCCGTGGCGTGCAGGCGGGAGAAGCCGGCCTGCCGTTGCGCGACCTCGAGGTGGTGCGCTCGTTTCTGGCGGCCGGGGGGCCGGCGGCTCTGCTCGATCTGCCGTGGCTGCCGATCTACGTCGCGATCTGCTTTCTCTTCCATCCGCTGATCGGCTTCGCCACCGTCGCCGGCGCGGTCGCCCTTGCCTGCGTGACCGTGGCGAGCGAACTCGCGACACGGGGACCCATCCGTCGGTCCACCGCGTATGCCGCGCGTCGGCACGCGCTGTCGGAAGCCATCCGGCGCAACGCCGAGGCGGTCGCGGCCATGGGCATCACACCGCACCTGTCCGCCCGGTGGAATGCCATCAACGGCGATTACCTCGCTGCGCAACAGCATGTTGCCGATGTCGGAGGAGGTCTTGGGGCCGTATCCAAGGTCACGCGCATGCTTCTCCAATCCGGAGCGCTCGCGCTCGGCGCCTGGCTCGTCATCGACGGCCAGGCGACCGGTGGCGTCATGATCGCATCCTCGATCTTGGTCTCGCGCGCGTTGGCCCCCGTCGAGTTGGTCATCGGACAGTGGCGCAGCTTCGTTCAGGCGCGCCAGAGTTGGCATCGGCTGTCGGGAGCGCTCGCGCGGGACATCGCCCCTTCGGCACGTCTCGCCCTCCCACCGCCGCGGCACATCCTTCAAGTCGAAGATCTGGCCGTCGTCGTGCCGGGAACGACGAGCGCTATCGTCCAGCAGGTCACGTTCCAGCTAAAAGCCGGCCAGGCGCTCGGCGTGATCGGCGCCTCCGCATCCGGCAAATCGTGCCTGGTCCGCGCCCTCGTCGGCGTCTGGCCGACCGCACGGGGGCGGATTCGGCTCGACGACGCCTCGATCGATCAGTGGCCGAGGGACGCTCTGGGCCGGCATATCGGCTACATGCCCCAGGAGGTCGAACTCTTTCCGGGATCCTTGTCCGAGAACATCGCCCGCTTCGACCCCGCAGCCACCGCCGAGCAGATCATCCATGCCGCTCGGGCGGCGGGCGCGCACGAACACATCCTACGGCTCCCGGAAGGGTACGACACGAGGCTCGGCGAAGGAGGGGCCGGGCTTTCGGCCGGCCAGCGCCAGCGGATCGGGCTTGCCCGGGCACTCTACGCGGATCCGTTCCTCGTCGTCCTCGACGAACCGAACGCCAACCTCGATGCGGACGGAGAGCAAGCGCTGACGGGCGCGATCCGCGGCGTGCGGGCACGTGGCGGCGTCGTGGTCGTCGTCGCGCACCGTCCGGCGGCCCTCGAAGCCGTCGATCTCGTGCTGATGCTGGGCGAGGGACGTATGCTGGCCTTCGGCCCGACGACGAACATGCTGCGTTCGGCCTTGGTCGCCGCCGGCCGTCCGGTTCCCCCGGATCGTCGTCCGGATGCGGCGCCGGTGGCCGGGCGTATGACGCCGGACCTCGCGTCGCGGGGAGCCGCATGATGGCGCCCCTCTTCGCGATCTCTCGCCGCCTCCCGAGATTGGACGCACCTGCGCTGACGCGCGCCTCGATCCACCGTCAGTTCGCGGCGGCAGGGCTGCTGTCGGCGGCTGTCGTCCTCGGCCTTGGTGGATGGGCGAGCCTTACCGACATCGATGGCGCCGTGATCGCTCCAGGGCAACTCGTCGTCGAGTCGGACGTCAAGAAGGTGCAGCATCCCACAGGCGGCGTGGTGGCCGAACTGCTCGTGCGAGACGGGGATCGCGTTCGTGCCGGTGACGCCCTCGTGCGGCTGGACGAGACACAGACCCGAGCCGTCCTCGACACCACCCTGAAGACGATGGACGAGATGGAGGCGCGTCGCGCGCGCGGCGAGGCCGAGCTCAACGACGCGCGCACGATTACCTTCCCGTCCAACCTTCTTGGCCGTGAGGCCCGCGACGAGCGTATCGCCACGCTGCTCGAGGGCGAGCGCCGACTCTTTGCCGCACGCATGGCTAGCCGCGAAGGCAAGCAGGCTCAGCTCGGCGAACACGTCGCGCAGTTGCGCGAGGAGATCGCCGGCCTTTCCATTCAGGCGCAGGCGAAAGCGCATGAGATGACCCTGATCCAGAGGGAGCTCGGAGGACTGCGTGCGCTCTACGACAAGGGGTTGGTGCCCCTCTCTCGCGTAACGGCTCTCGATCGCGATGCCGCTCGCCTGGAGGGAGAGCGCGGTCAGTATCTGGCTTCCATAGCCAGCGTACGGGGCAAGATCGCCGAAACGTCGCTGCAGGTTCTGCAGGTGGTGGTCGACATGCGTGCCGACGCCGGCAAGGAGCTCGCCGAGATACGCGGGAAATGGTCGGAACTCGTCGAGAAGCGCGTCTCCGCCGAGGACCAGATGAAGCGCGTCGTCCTGCGCGCGCCGCAGGACGGCGTGATCCATCAGATGAGCTTGCACACCGTCGGCGGCCTGGTCTCGGCGACGGAACCGGCGATGCTGGTCGTGCCGGAAGCCGACGCGCTGGTGATTGAAGTGCGGATCCGCCCGCAGGACATCGACAGCGTCCGCAGGAATCAGCCGGCGCGCGTGCGACTGCAGGCCTTCGATCAGCGCACCACCCCCGAGCTCGACGGCATCGTGACGCGGGTTTCCGCCGACGTGAGTCAGGACAGGAGCAACGGTCAGAACTACTTCACCGCGCGGATCACCATCGCCGGCGACCAGGGCAGACGCCTCGCCGGCCTGCGCCTCGTTCCGGGCATGCCGGTCGAGGCGTATCTGCTCATCGGCGCCCGGTCCGCGTTGTCCTACCTCGTCCGGCCGCTGAGCGATCAAGTGAGGAGGGCTTGGCGCGAACGCTGACGGCCTGACCGCGCGCCCCGCGGCGCGGATGCCGTTCCATGATCCGTCCGGCCCCCTCTTCGTCCCGGCGACGTGGCGGTACGGGCCGGATCGCTCTCGGTCCCGTCAAACATCCATCGTATCAAATCGAATCAAGTAACTTTTCATTTTCCGTTCGAGTAACACTTGCGGTAGCAAGCGAGAAAACGTGAAGTGGAAACTTCGTATTCAGATCTTCATGCGACCTCTTGAGAGGCAGGGCATGAGTTGGTCAGATGGTACAGATCGGAATCTACGAGGGCCAGGACCCGAGCAAGGTTGGGACCTATACGCAATGGGCCGGACAGCCGCCCGACAACGTGCTGAATTACATCAACAACGACAGCTGGTCGGGGTTCGCGAGTTCGGTTCCGTGGCAGGTCCAGCGCTGGCAGGGCGCCGGCGTAGCAAGCATCTGGTCGGTTCCGCTGACGGTCTGGGGCACCTCGCTGGAGCAGGTCGCGACCGGAGCGTACGACAGCTATTTCCAGGCTGCGGCGAACGCGCTCGCACAGGCGGTCCCGAGCAAGGACGGCAACATCTACGTTCGTCTCGGATGGGAGTTCAACGGCACCTGGATGCCTTGGGCTGCGCAGGGGCACGAGGCGGCGTTCATCAAGACGTTCCAGGACGTCGTCGACGTCTTCCGCAGCGTATCGGACAAGTTCAAGTTTGTTTGGGACGTGAACGAAGGCGGCAGCACGATCGATCCGGCCAAGGCTTACCCCGGCGACCATTACGTCGACGTGGTCGGCATGGATACCTACTACAACAAGGCCTACAATTCGGCGGATCCCGCGAAGGCCTTTCAGGACAAGGTTGTGGAACCCTACGGCCTTCAATGGCAGCAGGACTTCGCCGCGGCGCACGGCAAACCGACCGCAATCTCCGAATGGGGCGTTCAAACCGACGATTCCGCGCCCTTCGTCAAGGCGATGGCCGACTGGATGTCCAGCCACCACATGGTCTACGGAAATTACTGGGATTCCAACGATGCCGGTTTCGCCGGGCAGCTCGATTCCGGCCAGCATCCCGGAGCGGCGGCGGCTTACCTGAGCGCCTTCGGCGCCGCGCCCCTGACCATCGACACGGACTACCTCGATCCGTCGGCGACGTGGGCGTATCCGGCGGGAAGCGTGATCCATTTCAGCGGCGATCATCTCGTCGAGAGCACCATCACGTTAGCTGGAGACCCGACTTTCGCGGTGGAGAGCGGTCACGTCGTCACGCTATCGGGCGCCGTTGTTGACCAAGCCAGCGCCGCGCCGGGCCAAGTCGAGAAGGACGGCGGCGGGACGTTGATCCTGGGACATATTAACAGCTACTCGGGCGGCACAATCCTCCTTGCCGGCGCGGTCGAGCTGGCCGTTGCCGGATCTGCGGGAAGCGGAGCGATCACCTTCACGGACGGCGCCCAGACCCTCATCGTCGACCGGGCCGCACTCGATGCGGATCATCGGTTGGCGAACACCATCGCGAACTTCGGGGCGGGGGATACCATCGATCTGCGCAGCGTCGGGCAGAACGCCGCCGTGGCGTTCGATCAAGCCACCGGCACCCTGTCGGTCACGGACGCCGCGACCGGAGCGTCGCTCGCAATCCTCCATCTAACCGGCGACTATGCGGGCCAGACATTTCAGGCTTCGTCCGACGGCGCGGGCGGAACCACGATCAACTATGCCCCGACGCCCTCCGACACACTTGTTCTGCGTGTGTCGGGCGACGCCTGGAACGGCACGCCGCATTTCGCGGTGCTCGTCGACGGGCAGCAGGTCGGTGGTACCCTGACGACGAACGCTTCGCACGCGGCGGGCCAGACCGAGGACCTGACCCTGACCGGCAAC
>NZ_JAKSYR010000180.1:0-4087 GCF_022829705.1 Methylobacterium sp. E-025 | reverse complement strand
GGCGTTCATGCCGAGCTGGGCGAGAAAGTAGGTGCCGAGACGACCGGCCGCGTCATCCATCGCCACGGTGGTGCGATGCAGGTCGCTCGACCCGAACAGGCGGATCATGCGGTTGCGCAGGTCCTCACGCTGAAGGAGCAGGAACACAACCACGACCAAGACGAGGCCAACGGTGGTCAGCGGCTCAAAGATCGGGCCCAGCACCTTCTCCGCGAGCGCAAGCAGCGAAATCTCGGGCTCCTGCACTCGGACAAGCTGTGCCCTAGGCGTATCCCCGCCCGGGCCGGTTGCCGCGGTGGTGCCGGCTGCGTCGGCCTTCTGGGTGACGTCGTGAACCTGGTGGCTGAACTTGGCGATGACCCGGTTGGCATCGCCGAGCCAGCCTTGCTGCAGGCCGGCGAACTTCTTCGAGACCGTCGCCTGGTACTGCGGCAGATTGCCAGCGAGCCCGGCCACCTGCGTACCGAGGACCGCGCCGATGCCGCCGATCACTCCGAGCGCGAGCAGCACCGCGACGATCACGGAGGGCACGCGCCCGAACTTGATCCGGCGCAACAGGTTGACCACCGGGGCCAGAACGAAGCTGAGGAGCACCGCCAGCACGAGGGGGATGAACACCTCGCGCCCGAAGTACAGCGCCGCGATCAGCACGACCCCCACCGCGAGGGTCAGCAGGCCGCGCAGGCCGGGCACAAGTGGCGGCGGCACCTGGGCGGGCTGCTTAGAAGCAATCGTCACGTCCATCGGCATACGCTTGCACCCTTCGACGCCGAGCTACACCCAGCGTGCCACCTCATAACGTCGTTCGCTCGGTTTCGTCCCGTGACATGCTTTGGTTCGGTCTATCCGCGGAGGCCCGCCGGCTCAGCGTCGATCCAGAAACGACGGTTCGGCGGACATTTTGCCTGGCCCAGCGTTCCAAGGAGGAAGGCTGATCGTGCGCATCCGTTGCGGCTACACCATAGCCCTCGACACGTTCAGTTCGACGCCGATGGTTTTATTGCTCAACGTCCGCCTGGAACGGCACCTCGACCTGCGCTCACGCGAAGTCATCGCGTTCGATCCGCCGGTTGCCGCCCGCTAGTTCCACGACCTATTTGGCAACCTCGTCACCTGCATCTACGTCCCGGGGGGCGGATCACATGTCAGCCGACTTCGAGATAAAGGACCATAAGCGGCCCGACGATCATGCCCTCGACGCCCCACAGATCCCGGTTCAGAACCTTTGGGACGAGGTGCTGCCGTTCCTGCTCGGCTTGCGCTATTGCGACCTCGACAAGCACTTGAAGACCGCTTGGAACCTGTTCGGCTCGATGCCAGAGGGATGCGCGCGTGAACAGGCCATCGTCGACTACGCGCACGTTCGGCTGCGCTTCGACTACAATCAGGCCGATACCACGCGCAGCGCTTTCGACGGCTACGGCGAGCAGGTTGGCGTTTGTCGCGACTTCGCGCACCTCTCTGTGACGCTGTGCCGGTGCATGAATATCCCGGCCTGCTATGTCATGAGCTACCTTAGCGACATCGGCCTCCGGAAAAGACCCGGCGCTGATGGACTTACACGCATGGTTCGAGGTCCACCTCGACGGTCCGACGGGGCCATGCTGGTATGCGTTCGACGCTCGGCACAATCGGCCTCGGATCGGCCGCATCGTGATGGCCTATGGTCGCGACGCGACGGATTGCTCGATCACGACCATTTTCGGACCCGCCCCGCTTGCGGGCTTCACGGTGATCACCGACGAGGTCGGCGACGTCGCGTGAGGCCGGGTCGGCTCCTCACGGGGAGGTAGACGCTTGCGAAGGTTCATGGAGGTCCTATCGGGCCACAGCTTCGGTCCGGTCGCTCGCCATGCCATACCCGTCACGGCGGTCGCGGCGGCTACGCTGCTCCGGTTCCTGGCGCCCCTCGATACTGCCCCGTTCCTCCTGTACCTCCCCATCGTGTTCCTCGTCGCGCTCGCCCTTGGCCGGGGGCCGGGCGTCCTCGCGGTGGCGTCCTCTCTGCTGGCAGCCGCGTGGTTCTTCCAACGGTCGGATCATGCAGTCGGGCTGAACCCCGGGCAGGTCGTAGCACTCGCACAGTACCTCGTGGTTGGCCTCGCCATGGTCTGGGTATGCGACGCCCTACGCCGCTCGATGATAGAGCGCGAGGAGGTGCTCGGACGCATCGACGCCGCTAATGCGGGCCTTCGCGCGAGCCAGGCAGCGTTGGAGGACTCGCGCCGCGACGCTGAGGCCGCCCGCGAAGCTGCCGAGGATGCCAACCGGGCCAAGAGCAGCTTCCTCGCCAATATGAGCCACGAGTTGCGGACACCGCTGTCCGCTGTGATCGGCTATTCGGAGATGCTTGAGGAGGAGGCGGAGGAGCTCGGCCAGGACGGCCTGCTCAAGGACCTGGGAAAGATCAAGTCGAACGCCAAGCACCTGCTCGGGCTGATCAACGATGTGCTCGACTTGTCGAAGGTCGAAGCAGACAAGATGGAGACTTACGCCGAGGACATCGACCTCGAGGCATTCCTCCGTGACGCCGCCGGCACCGTCGAGGCCCTGGTGTCCAAAAAGGGCAACCGCCTCGTCCTTGATTTGGGCGATGGGCTTGGCACCGTGCGAACAGACGCGACCAAGTTACGCCAATGCCTATTCAACCTACTTTCCAACGCTGCGAAGTTCACCGAAGCCGGGACCATCATCCTGCGTGCGCACCGCGAACCGGGTGCGAATGGCGACCACCTTGTCCTGTCGGTGCAGGACACTGGCATCGGCATGAGCCCGGAGCAAGTCGAGCGTTTGTTCCAGCGCTTCGTCCAAGCCGATGGGAGCACGACCCGCAAATACGGCGGCACCGGCCTCGGTCTCGCCTTGACAAAGGCGTTCGCGCAACTGCTCGGCGGCGACGTCACCGTCACGAGCGCGATCGGACAAGGAACGAGGTTCATCCTTGTTGTGCCTGCGGCACTTTCCGAGCGCGATGGCGCCGACGTGGTCGAGAGGCCAGCCTCGGACGGAGCCACCGGCTCGGGTGCGCGCGGCCTAGTGTTGGTCATTGACGATGAGGCGAGCCAGCGCGACCTCATGGGCCGTTTCCTGGCGCGGCAGGGGTTCTCGGTGCGCACGGCCGGGGACGGCCGTACCGGCCTGGATTTGGCACGTGGCCTCGCACCGCGCGTGATTCTGCTCGACGTGATGATGCCGGAGGTGGACGGTTGGACGGTGCTCACTACTCTCAAGGGGGACCCAGCCACACAGGATATCCCAGTGGTGATGGTGAGCTTCGTCGCCGACGCGGCGCTCAGCGCCTCCCTTGGGGCGGCGGACGCGGTGCCGAAGCCGGTGGACTGGGCTAGGCTGAAGGGCGTGCTCGACCGGCTTGGGGAAGGGGCTGGGGACGTACTCGTCGTCGATGACGACGTCGACATGCGCGAGCGGCTCCGCACAGTCCTTGAACGCAGCGGCTGGTTGGTTCGCGAGGCTGGCGACGGGGTCGAAGCGTTGGACAGGGTCCGCGAGGCGACGCCGCGCCTTGTGCTACTCGATCTGACTATGCCGGTGATGGACGGCTTCGCTTTCCTCCATCGCCTCAGGAGCATGCCAGGCTGCGCCGATATCCCGGTCGTCGTCCTGAGCGCGCGCGACGTCACCACTGCCGAGCGTCAGCAACTTTCGGAGGCCGACCGTGTCCTGCGTAAGGGCGACGCCAGTCTGCAAGACATCGCCACCGAGCTGCGCAAGCTCGACAACTACCAAACGGATGGTAGGGAGGCGGTCACAAATCGAAGCTCCTTGTGAATCCGGGGTCACGTTTCCCTATTTCAGTCTGCGGCCACCGGACCTTGCGGCTGATCGTGACGACTATAGCAAGCCTTGCTTCGTTACCTGGGGAGATACGCCGATGATCGAAGAGTCGCGCTACATACAAATGCGGCAGATCGTGGCCGGCTTGTCTGAAGGTGTGATCCTGATCGAGCCGGATCAGACGATCTCCTACGCGAACGCCGCCGCCGTGATGATGCATGGGGTTGCCGATGCCGACGATCTCGGCGCCACCGTGTCGGAGTACCGCACGAACTTCAAGTTGCACTACCGC
>NZ_JAKSYR010000105.1:0-1064 GCF_022829705.1 Methylobacterium sp. E-025 | reverse complement strand
ATCGGAAGGCCTCCGTTGTGACCGGCCCGATCAGGCGGTCGAGAATGGTGTCGAGAGCTTGTTGCCACGGCCGCATCGCGATGCCGTAGGCGGCGTTCAGGCTCTCGGTCGAGAGCGCCGAGTTCGCCGGCCGCCGGGCCGGGGTCGGGTAGGCGCTGGTGGGGATGCCCGCGACCGGCACGGAGCGGCCGCCGCGGCGGGCGCTGCCGGCGACGATGGCTTGCGCAAAACCGTGCCAGGTGGTCGTCCCGGCGTTGACGCAGTGGAAGGTGCCGGTCGGCGCCCCCGCGTCGCCCGCCATCCGCAGGGCGACGGCGGCCAGCGCCGCGGCGAGGTCGGCCGCCGAGGTCGGGCAGCCGTGCTGGTCGTCGACCACGGTGAGCCGGTCGCGCTCGGCGGACAGCCGCAGCATCGTCTTCACGAAGTTGCCCCGGTGCGGGCTCATCACCCAGGCGGTGCGCAGGATCGCGTGGCGCGGGTTGCCGGCCCGCACCGCCAGCTCGCCCCCGGCCTTGCTCGCGCCGTAGACGCTGCGCGGGGCGATCGGGTCGTCGGGCCGGTAGGCGCCGTCGCGCGTGCCGTCGAAGACGTAGTCAGTCGAGACCTGCACCAGCGGGACGGCGTGGCGCGCGGTCTCGGCGGCCAGGATCGCCGGCGCCAGCGCGTTGAGGCGCCAGGCGGCCACCGGCTCGGCCTCGGCCCTGTCGACCGCGGTGTAGGCGGCCGTGTTGATCACCGCGCCCCAGGGGCGCTCCGCCATCCGAGCCGCCACCGCCTCCGCATCGGTGATGTCGAGGGCGGCGCGGTCGGGCGCGTGGACCCGGACGCCGTCCGGCCAGGCGTAGGCCTGCAGCTCGGTGCCGACCTGCCCGGCGCCGCCGAGAACGAGGATGTCCATTCAGGCGCCGCCCGTCGCGGCGGGCGCGGCCGGGGCGAGGCCGAGGCGCTCGCCGGCGTAGCGGCCCTCGCGGATCGGGCGCCACCAGGCCGCGTTGTCGAGGTACCAGCGCACGGTCTCCTCCAGCGCCTGCTCGAAGGTCTTGGACGGCGCCCAGCCGATCTCG
>NZ_JAKSYR010000179.1:0-97030 GCF_022829705.1 Methylobacterium sp. E-025 | reverse complement strand
GCTCCTCTCGTTACGAACGAGGACGGTGTAGAACTGCGTGTCGCCATCCTTTGGCAATTGGTCTCTAGCGATCGCCGGAAGCGCATGCATCGCCTCTAAACGAATGTCGTCAGGTCCTTCACACTCGTGGCCGACCGCATCACGGTGCATTTTGCCGTCGTAGAAGTCGAAGAAATACGAGCCATTGGCAGCTTGTCCCTAGACATCGCGCCTAGGAAAACCGTGACCAGCGAAACAGGTTCGTTTCGTCGGCTGCGGGAGCTTCCTGCTGTCCACGAGGGCGAGGAACGCGCCCGGATCGAGGCCGACGTATCGAGCCGCCGCAGTGAGATCGAGGCCCCGCGGCGGGTAGGCGTAGGGGTCGATGATGTCTGGCACCTGCCTGGCTCCCGTCATGGCGGATAGGCTCCTCGAAACAGGTCTCCCATCGCCCGGCGCCGGAACAGCGTTCGCCAGCGCCGTCGCTGATGCTCAGGCCGGTCGTGGTTCACGTGGCACCGCTGGCAGAACGCGGACAGGTTCGCATCCACGTTGTTGGCGGTGTCGTGGTCCCGATGGGCCGTCGCAAGCACGACGCGTGTCGTGCGCAGGCGGCCTGTCAGATCGTCCAACGTCGGCAGCCCAGCGAGGCTTTTGCCCCTGCCGTCACGCCAGGCGCCGATCTCAGCATCCCACCACCGGCCGTCGCCAAGATGGTAGACCATGCGCCCGTGCGGGCGTCCGCAGCCTTCGCAGGCACCGCCGGCACGCCGGAACCGGATCTCGGCCGACAGTTCGCGCCAGTCGATCGGGTAGAAATAGCGGTGCTCGGGACGGATCGGCATTCCGCGATCCTTGGGGAGGGTCAGGCATTGGGGAGAACATAGAGCCAATGCCCGACGCTTCGCCGTGTCAGGGCTGCCACAGGTCGGGGGCAACGACGTAGCGAACGCCGCTACCTGCCAGACCAAAAATGCAAAGCTGGGGGGTTGTTCGTCGCAGTGCAGCAGCCTAGTTTTGCACTGCGGGACGGCGACAGCGTCGCGGCCCCGCAGTCCTTCTTGGACGTTTCCTCCCAAGACTTCGGGCCGCTCCTTCGGGAGTGGCCTTTTTTCGTTGAGTAGCAGCGCTCCTATCCGCGCCTAGCCAGAGGACGTCGTTGACCACTGAATGCGATTGCATCCCGCTCCGTTCGCAACGTTGTCACCTCAGCCTGCAGAACCTCGATGCGGGCGTGCATCTCGCCGGCATCGATGGCGGTCTCGATTAGGAGTTCCTGCGCCTCGGCGAGGGCTGCACGCAATTCAGCGTTCACGGATGCGAGCGCTAGGAGCAGAGCCGTCGTCTCGTCGCTCATCCTTCGGCAACTTGTTCGGCACATGCTGAGCTACGCTGCATACGCGGCCAGCTGATCGCCCCCGATCCGCTGCGGCGGCCCTGCTTTCCCACCCCACGGCAGGGCCGCCTCCCACAGTCCTGTCAATCCGCCTACAGCGTACCCTCCGGTTCCGATGCAGGGTCGACCTCGCGCGTAACCTACATCGGACCTGATTGCGAAAAGCTAGGCCGAAACGCGGCGATCAGGCGTGCTGGAAGTCGGTCGGCACCTTGCCGCCGTTCTCCGCCAACTTCTGGACGACCTGCTTGTGCAGCCAGACGTTCATCGTGGCCGAGTCTTCCTTGTCGCCGGTGTAGTGCAGCTCATCTGCGAGCTGCTTGCGAGCGGTGAGGCTGCTGTCGAGGTCGAGCAGCTTCATCAAGTCCACGATCGACTGCTTGTAGTTGAGGTTCTCGCCCTTTTTGGCCGCCATGTCGCTCAGCACCTGGCCGACATCGACGTTCGCCGGCGTGGTGCCGGACGAACCCGTGGCGACTGGTGAGGGTGCACCAGCCATCGAAGGGGCTGAAGCGCCGCTGGTTGAGGAGCCGGCGCCAGTTGATCCCGTCGAAGCTGCGGATACGTTGGGCGTCTCAGAGGCGTGAGGTGCTGCAGCCTGCGCACTCGCGCTGCCACCAAAGATCTTCGACATGATCGAACCGAAAATGCTCATTCCATCCTCCATCGCGTGAACCCAAGGTGGGATCAAAGCGCTCGGTAACGGCGAGGTGATCGGCAGCGTTCCGATCGATCTTCAGGGCGTATCAGTGCTAACGAAGCGCGATGGGACCCATCCCCGCTGACAGGGGCCGGTGTATTCCCGGCTTACCGGGAGAACGGCGGTGGTACGGCAGCCAAGCAGATCAGAGCCGTAGACAATGCCGGACCATCCTCCGAGACGTTCGCAAACTAGGACGGGCTCAGCCTCGCGAAGGTGGTCGATCTCCTTAAAGGGCTCGTTTTCACCGGGCCCATTTCGGACAGAGATAGTTCCATTAGCCTGATCGGTCAGACCCGCTACGTGCCCTTGCGTTGGACAAGCGTCCTTGCCGATCTCTCCTGGGATGACGATCGGAACGGCAAGTGGTGCCTCCTCGGCCCGCGCAAAGCCTGGAAGGGCCAGGGCAGCGAGGAGAAGCAGCGCGCGCATGAGATGAGCCTTAAAGCAGGCCATAAGCCGGCGCTGGCGCTTCCTGTTCCACACTGCGCCGACTCTCACACGACGACCCGGCACGAAGCATCACAGGCACCGCATAGGGAACTAGCCCACACCAGCCTGTCGTCGTGTGTCCTCTATGTCGGGTAGCCTGTCGGCGTACCGAGCGATCGACGCCACAACCAACACATTACCCTACCCGCCATTGAACTGGGTATCAGCATCTGTTCCGATCAGCCGAACGCCCAGACCGTTTCCCTCTGTGAGGTCGGTGGTCACACCAGCCTTTCTCAGAGCACGCTCTATCGCATCAAGCGTGGCGTGATGAGGATCGCGGGCGCCGCGCTCAAAATCTACAAGGGTACGCAGGCCAATCCGCGCAGCAGTAGCTAGCTGTTCCCGGCTCCAATCGAGCAAGGCTCGCGCCGCGCGACATTGCGCTGGAGTAATCATAGACGTGAATAGGTCGCACTTTTCGTGCGCAGCAAAGTTGACATTTTTTGAGCGACACCACACTATCAATGTGCATTTAGCCACTTCCGTGCACACGCGCAACGTCGATCATCACGGCTATCCGTTTACGAGTTCACCTACGGATCGAAGCTGCCGGACTCAGGATCCACGTAAGTGCCGTCCTGCACCGCTTTGGTCACATCATATAGAGGCTAAGGAAGTGCCTAAGGCGCTGCAGCTACCTCGATTGCCTGAGAACGGATACCAGCCGGCCTTCGCGCCGCGCGGCTTGTCCCGCATGGAGTCCGCGCGCCATGTCGGCGTTTCGCCGAGCCTCTTCGATGAGATGGTGCGAGACGGTCGGATGCCGCAGCCGAAGCAGATCAACGCCCGTGTGCTCTGGGATCGGGTGAAGCTTGAGGTTTTCTTCGAGGCGCTTCCCGAGCGACAGAGCGCTAACGCCGAGGCGGATGGCGATACCTTTGCGGATTGGCAATGAGCCGGATCCAACTGCCCTACATCGATCACTTCAAGGACCGTCACGGCACGGTGCGGTACTACTTCCGACGCCCCGGCGGAAAGCGGTCCCCACTGCCTGGTCCGCCGGGCTCGGAAGCCTTCATGGAGGCCTATCGTATCGCCGAGGCCGACAAAGCTCTTCCGGCCGCACGCAAGGAGCGAGGCGAGCCGGGGACCTTCGACCGGCTGCTCGCCAGCTACTTCGAGAGCGTCGATTTCCAGGCGCTCAAGGCCCCGACGAAGCGGGCCTATCGTTTGGCGATGGAGCGCTTGATCCGCCTGGAGACCCTGGGACATCGCAGAGTCACGGATCTCCGCCGGGAACACGTGAAGCGGATCACCGCCAAGCGCGTCGACCGCCCTTCGGCCGCGAACGACGCGCTGAAGAAGCTCCGTATCCTGATCAAGTTCGCGATCGACCTGGGCTGGCGCCGCGACGACCCGACCTTGCACATCAAGAAGCTGAAGGAGGGTGAGCACCATACCTGGACGGATGAAGAGATCGCCGGCTTCGAGGCGCGGTGGCCGCTCGGATCCCAGCAGCGGACAGCCTTTGCGCTCCTGCTCTACACCGGCCAGCGGGTGTCGGACGTCGCCCGGATGTCGTGGCGCGACGTGAACGCGGCCGGACAGGAAATCTCGGTCACCCAGGAGAAGACCGGGACCAAGCTCTGGCTCACCCTTCACACCGACCTGCTGGTCGCGCTGTCGCACTGGCCGATCGCCCACCTCGCGATCCTGACGACCGCCTACGACAAACCGTTCACAGCCAAGGGGCTCGGCAACAAGATGGCCGACGCAATCGCCGCGGCCGGCCTTCCAGACGTCTGCGTCACCCACGGCCTCCGGAAGGCTGCAGCTCGTCGGCTTGCTGAAGCGGGTTGTACGGCCCATGAGATCGCCTCGGTGACGGGTCACCGGTCCCTGGCGGAGGTTGAGCGGTACACGAAACAGGCGAACCAACGCCGACTTTCGCAGGCCGCAAACACGAAGCTCAGCGCACGTGCGGTTCCAACCCGCATCGAAAGGGTTGGAAAATCAGACGAAATTTCTAAATGAAATCAATGCCCAGCGGCATGTAGTGGAGGCCTCGCCCGGAATCGAACCGGGGTGCAAGGATTTGCAGTCCTCTGCGTAACCACTCCGCCACGAGGCCTCGTCGCTCCGGCGCGGCCGTCGAAACGGGGCGCCCGCAAGATCCCGTGCCGGGCGGCCGGCGCGGGGTGAGGGGTCTCTAGCAGACGAGGCGGGCGCTGAGCAACGGGCGCGAGGCCGTATCTCCGCAGGATCGTCGGGCATTCGCGCTTTCGGAGGACCGCCGGCCGTCGAAAGCCGCCGAGCCCTCAGGCCTGCCACACCCGCGGGAGCGCCACGCCGCGGTAGCGGACGAGCAGGCGGGCGGCGACGGCGCGCAGCGGCCCGAGATCGGTGGCGAGGAGGCGGATCGCGAGGTGGCCGTTCCAGGCGCTCGCGCCGGCCTCGACCCCCGAGCCGGCGTTCGCGCCGCATTCCGCCAGCAGGCCCCGGGCCTCGTCCAGGCGCGCCTCCGCCCCGGGGGAGAGGTCGAGCACCGTCGCGCAGGCCCTGGCGCCGCCGCCGATCGCGGGCCGCGCGAGGCGGGCGGCGATCGGCCCGTCGAGGCGCAGGCTGTCGGCGTAGACGAGGCGGCCGCCCCGCCGGATGCGCCAGACGTCCTCGAACAGCCCCGCCTCCACCCGCTCGCCGCGGGCGGCCCGGCCGAAGGCCACGGCCTCGAACACCAAGAGCCCGGCATCGGGGGCGAGATCGGCCTCGAAGCGCCGCCGCAGGCGGGCGCGGTCGAACACGATCGTCTCCTGCGGCAGCCAGGCCAGCCGGGCCCCCGGGCCGAGGGCGACGCGGTTCGCGATTTGGCTCACCGGCCCGTCCGAGCGGTAGATCTTCTCCGCCGCGGTCGTGGTGAGGACGAGGCCGGCCCCGGCCTCAAGCGCGAGCGAGACCGCGAAGTTGTCGCCGCAGGCGATCCCGCCGGCGGTGTTGACCAGGATCGCCTCCGCGGCGCCCCCATGCGCGCGCGGGAAGCGCAGGCGCGAGGGGCCGGATTCGGCGAGGTCCGCGATCCGCGTCGCCGTGCCGGCGCCGTCGGCGGCGACGCGCAGCATCACCCGGCCGACCGAGCGCTGGCGCGCCGGCGCGGTCTCGGGCGAGACGGCGTCGGTCCGGTCCGAAACGGCGAGCCGGTCGCTCATCCGCGCGTCGCGGGCGCAGGCACGGCGGCGATCGGCGGGGTCGGGCGGTCGAGGATGCGGCGGCCGAACAGGCTCGCGACCAGCTCCACCAGCACGCGGGCGCTGCGGCCGCGCTCGTCCAGGAACGGGTTGAGCTCGACCACGTCGAGCGAGCCGACGAGGCCGGAATCGTGCAGCATCTCCATGATCAGGTGCGCCTCGCGGAACGTGGCCCCGCCGGGCACCGTGGTGCCGACGGCCGGCGCGAGGCCGGGATCGAGGAAGTCGATGTCGAAGCTGACATGGAGGTGGCCCGAGGCCTCGGCGACCCGCTCCAGGCTGCGCCGGAGCGGCGCCACGACGCCGAACTCGTCGATGTGGCGCATGTCGGTGACCTCGACGTTGCGCGCGGCCACGAGGGCCCGCTCGCCGGCATCGATCGAGCGCAGGCCGAACAGGTGGACGCGGGTCGGGTCGAGGGCCCGGCGGTCGGGGTCGGCGAACAGGTCGGACAGGCCCGGCTCGCCGCAGAGCGCCGCCAGCGGCATGCCGTGCAGGTTCCCCGAAGGCGAGGTCTCCGGGGTGTTGAAGTCGGCATGCGCGTCGAGCCAGAGCACGAAGAGCGGCCGGCCGGTCCGCGCGCAGTGGCGCATCGCCCCCTCGACGGTCCCGAGCGACAGGCTGTGATCCCCGCCGACGACCACGGGCAGGTCGCCCGCGTCGAGGGCGGCCTCGACCTGGCGGGCGAGCACCCGGGTCCAGGCCGCGACCGCGGGCCTGCCGACCGCGTCGGCCGGCCCGTCGGGCACCGCATCGCCATGGTCGGCCACCGCGTGGCCGAGGTCGCGCAGGGTGCGGATGAGGCCCGCGGTGCGCAGGGCGGCCGGGCCCATCACGGAGCCGGGCTCGCTGGTGCCGACCTCCGTCGGCGCGCCGAGGATCGCGATACGTTCCGGGCCGTCCATCCCCACCTCGTCCGTACGGAACCGTGCCGGTTCCTGCGCCGTGCGGCGTGACACGCTTGCGCGACGAGCCCGTGTCGGGGCCGCCGCCTCGGGCCTCGGCCGGGAACGACCGGCGATACGAAGGGCCGCCATGCGAAGGCTCACGCCGCGATAGGGCATGCGCAAGCCGCGGGCCAGCGGCCGGCCCGGCGCGGGAAACGGGCGGGGCCCCGGGCGGTTGGGAGGGACGCCGGCCGCGGCGCAGCGAGGGAGATCGCCCATGCCGAACCGTTTGCAGACCGTCGGGTGCCGCGCTTTCGCCTCCGCCGCGGCGATCCTGCTCGCGCCCGCGGCCGTGGCGCAGACCACGCCGGCGGCGGGCGCCGCCCGCATCGCCGAGCACATGGAGGTGGTCGGCGCCGACGGGGCGCATGTCGGCACCGTCGACAAGGTCGAGAACGGCACCATCGTCCTGGCCGAGACCGACCGGGATGCCGGCGGACGCCATCACGCCGTGCCGATCGCGTGGATCGGCACGGTGGACGGCAAGGTGCTGCTGACGAAGCCGGCGGCCGAGGCGAAGGCGCAGTGGGATCGGGCGGACAAGCCGACGGACGGGCCGAAACGCTGAGCCGGGCGCTACTCGGCGACCGCCTCGGTGACCTGGACGCGGCCGGCATCCTCGATGATCGCGGCGGCGGCGGCCTTGGCGAGCATGGCGTAGCCGCGGTCGGCCATGTGCAGGCCGTCGGCGGAGAAGAGCTGGCTGTGGGTCAGCTTGCCGTCGCGGATCCAGCCGCGCATCAGGTCGGCGCGGCGGATCACCGGCACGTCGAGCGCGTCGCCGATCTCGCGCACCGCGTCGCGGAAGCGGTCGGAGCCGGGGGTGGCGTCGAGCTTCGGGCACCATTGCGGCTCCATCAGCACGACGTCGATGCCGGCCTCCTGCATCCGGCGCACGGCGCTGACCGTCGCCTCGCGGAAATGCTCGATGGTGACGCCGCGCAGCGGGTCGTTGCTGCCGGTCTGCCAGATCACGAGCTGCGGCTCGGCGGCGATCACGTCCCGCTCGAGCCGGCGCAGCATGTCGTCGACGTGCTCGCCGCCGATGCCGCGGTTCAGCACCGTGATGCTCGCGGCGACGCTCGGCAGGGCGGCGCGGAGATCCGCCTGCAGGCGGGCGGGATAGGCGTTGGCCGGCGTGCTGGCGCCGATGCCCTCGGTCGAGGACGAGCCGAAGGCGACGATGCGCAGCGGTGCGCCGATGGCGATCTGCCGGGCGACGTGCGGCAGGTCGATCTCGGCGACCGCATCGCCGAGGCCGAAATCGAACGGGGCCGGGAGGAGGTCGGCGTAGGCGAGCACCGCGCTCGGCAGGACGAACAACCCGGTGAGCAGGGCGACGCCGCGAATCAGTCCCCGCAGGGGTTTCGTGACGCGGCGGGCGGACGCGGTGTTCGGCACGGGCACCATCGGAGCGTTCGGGCTTGCGGGATCCGAATACGATCCTACGGGGCTGACCGAAAGGTCCCGTCTGCAACACCTGTTGAATTCCGATTGAATTCGTAACGCAAAATTAAGGCTGAATTCCGGTGATACCTGTTCGGACGCCCGCGCCGCGGCTCGTCGGCTTCGCCGATCAGTTCGCCGGCGGCGTGAGCACGAGCTTGCCCACGAACGGTGCGTTCTTGTTGGCCGTGCTGGTGCAGGCGAAGTCGTGGTCGCCGGCCTCGAGCGTCCGCACGCGCAGGGTGCCCTGGCCGTCCCGCTTGATCAGGTAGCCCTTCTCGCTCGCCACGTGGACGAGGTCGCCGTCGGCATGGAGCACGTGGCCGTTCTCGAACAGCCCCGCCGCGGTGATCGTCACCGGCGTGTCGGCGTGGCTGACCACGTGCAGCGCGACGTCGGTGTTGGCGGGCAGGCGCAGCTCCGCCGGCGCGCAGACCGGCTTGCCGCCCTCGGCGGTGATCGTCAGCTCGACCGGCGGCATCACGGCGCTCGACGGCGCGGGCAGGGGCTTGCCCTGGGCATGGCCCGCGGCGGTCCCGAGGACGAGGAGGGCGGCCGCGGCGAGGTCGCGTCGAAGATGCTGCATGAAAGTCCGTCCGGAGAAGCGTGAGCGAAGGGCATCGCGCGGGGTCGCGCGGCCTCGGGATAGGAGCGGAATGGCAGCAGGCGCCGGCGAGTTCCGGCACGCGACGCCGCACCGGCGGCTCGCGACGGGGTCGGGCAGGCGCTCAGATATAGGCGGAGGCGAGCGTCGGCGCGCGCCCGAGCGCGTGAGCCAGCACCTCGAGCGCCTGGGCGACCTCGGCGCGGGCGCCGACGCCCCCGAGGCAGATCCGCACCGCCTCGGGGGCGGGGCCCGCGGCGCAGAAGGCGTCGCTCGCGACGACGCCGAGCCCGGCGGCGCGGCCCTGGCTGGCGAAGGCCGAGCGGGTCCAGCCCTCGGGCAGCCGCATCCAGAGATGGAAGCCGTTCGGATCAGAGCGGACCAGCTCCCCCGGCAGCAGGCGGGCGGCGATGGCCTGGCGCGCCTGCGACTCGGTGCGGACGAAGCCGAGCACCGCCTCGCCGGTGCCGTCGAGGATCCAGCGCGTGGCGAGCGCCGTGGTGAGCGGCGAGGCCATCACGGTCGCCGCGCGCAGGGTCGAGGCCAGCGGCAGCGTCGCGCGGGCGCTCGGCGCGACGCAGTAGGCGAGGCGCAGCCCGGCCCCGAGGCACTTGGCGAGGCCGGCGACGTAGTAGGTGATCTCGGGGGCCAGCTGCTGGAAGCTCGGGGGCGGGTCCGGGCAGACGAAGCCGTAGGCGTCGTCCTCGACGATCGCCACGTCGTAGCGGCGCGCCACCGCGAGGATCGCCTCGCGCCGGCCCCGGCCGATCGTCTGGGTGGTCGGGTTCTGCAGCGTCGGGTTGAGGTAGAGCGCCTTGGGCGCGAGCCGGGTGCAGGCGGCCGCGAAGGCGTCGGGCTCCAGCCCGTCCGCGTCCGTCGGCAGGCCGACGAGCCGCAGGCCGCGATGGGCCGCGAGCGAGCGGATGCCGGCATAGGTCAGCGCCTCGGTGCAGAGCACGTCGCCGGCCTGCGCCACCGAGCCGAGGATCGCGTCGAGGGCGCTGTGCGCGCCGGGGCAGAGCAGGAGCCGGTCGTGGCCGGCGACGACCCCGCGCCGCGCGAGCCAGAGCCCGCCGGCCTCCTTGTCGGCGTCGGTGCCGCCGAAGCCCTGGTAGCGCAGGAGGTTGGGCAGGTCGTCGGCGATCGCCGCGACGCCGGCCCGCATCCGCGCCTGCAGCCGCGGGTCGTCGGGCTCGGGCGGCAGGTTCATCGAGAAGTCGACCGCGCCGCGGCGGCGCGGCAGGGCCGGGCGGGGCGCCTGGAGGCTGCGCGCCGGATCGCACACGAAGGTGCCCTGGCCGACCCGCGACTCGACGAGGCCGCGGCCTTGCGCCTCCACGTAGCCGCGGGCCACCGTGGTGAAGTTCAGGGCGAGGCGGGCCGCGAGCACCCGCTGCGGCGGCAGGCGCTCGGCGACCGCGAGCTTTCCCGTGCGGACGTCCTCGGCGATCGCCTCGACGATAGCGAGGTAGTGCGGCTTGCCGAAGCGCCGCAGGTCGGGGCACCAGCCGTATTCCGGGCGCGATCCCGGAGCGGGCGCCCCGGAGACGCGTGATTTCGGCGTCGCGCGGCTCATGTTCGCCTCCCGACCGGTCAGGATGCAGTCAATCGTCGATTGATCGGGAGCAATCGGCGTGCCGCACGCCCGAGCGCTGCGAACCGCGCGAGCGATACGGTCAATCCGGTCAAGTACTCGCCAGAGAATTCACAATAATTGCGCCCATTTTATCGGCAGATGCCGCGTCGTTCGGCGCCGTTTCCAAACAGACGTCGATCGCGCCGCATCGACCATTGACCGCATGATTGACCGCATCCCGCACCGGGCGCCGAAACGGCACGTCGTCGGCGTCCCGCTGGCACGGGGATTGCCACCCTCGATTGAACCTGCGGCCGGGATCATTCGATCCGCCGCAGGTCGCGATGCACAAGAGGGAGTGCGGCCGATGCCTGCCGTCAGCACCGACAAGCACAAGAAGGGCGATTACTTCGTCGATTACGAGGAGAAGGTCTTCGAGGACGTGAAGGCCGAGCCGGGGCAGAAGGCCCTGGTGACCTTCCACACCGTCGCGTTCGAGGGCTCGATCGGCTTCGTGAACCTGCTCCAGGCCACGCGCCTCCAGCGCAAGGGCTTCGACACCTCGGTGCTGCTCTACGGCCCCGGCGTGACGCTGGGCATCCAGCGCGGCTTCCCGACGCTCGGCGACGAGGCGTTCCCGGGCCACCTCAACATGAACAACCAGATCGCGAAGTTCATCGCCGAGGGCGGCAAGGTCTATGCCTGCCGCTTCGCGCTCCAGGCGCTCTACGGCCACGGCGAGCCCTCGCTGATCGAGGGCATCCGCCCGATCGCGCCGACCGACGTCCTCGACATCGTGCTGCTGCACAAGCGCGACAACGCCGTGATCATCGACACCTGGACCGTCTGAGCGGCCGGCCGCCGGCACCCATCACGAGCGAGGAGGCGGACAATGGCGGAGCCGCGCATCGTCCGGGCCGCCGCGGTCCAGATCGCGCCGGACCTGGACCGGCCCGAGAACACCCTGGAGCGCGTGCTGAACGCGGTCGCGGACGCGGCGGGGAAGGGGGCGCGCTTCGTCGTCTTCCCCGAGACCTTCGTGCCGTACTACCCGTACTTCTCCTTCGTCAGCCCGCCGGCGATGCAGGGGGCGGAGCACCTGCGGCTCTACGCGCACGCGGTCGTGGTGCCCGGCCCCGTCACCGAGGCGGTCTCGGCCGCCGCCCGCCGCCACGGCATGGTGATCGTGCTCGGCGTCAACGAGCGCGACCACGGCACGCTCTACAACGCGCAGTTGATCTTCGACGCCGACGGCAGCCTGGCGCTCAAGCGCCGCAAGATCACGCCGACCTACCACGAGCGCATGATCTGGGGGCAGGGCGACGGGGCGGGTCTCGCCGTGGTCGACACCGCCGTCGGCCGCGTCGGCGCGCTCGCCTGCTGGGAGCACTACAACCCGCTCGCCCGCTACTGCCTGATGGCCCAGCACGAGGAGATCCACGCGGCCCAGTTCCCGGGCTCGCTGGTCGGCCAGGTCTTCGCCGACCAGATGGAGGTGACCATCCGCCACCACGCGCTCGAAGCCGCCTGCTTCGTGGTCAACGCCACCGGATGGCTCTCCGAGGACCAGATCGCCAAGGCCTGCCCGGAGGAGGGCTTGCGGGGCGCGATGCGCGGCGGCTGCTTCACGGCGATCGTCTCGCCGGAAGGGCGGCTGCTCGCCGAGCCCCTGCGCGCGGGCGAGGGGCTCGTGATCGCCGACATGGACCTCGCGCTCGTGACCAAGCGCAAGCGGATGATGGACTCGGTCGGCCATTACGCCCGGCCCGAGCTGCTCAGCCTCAACCACGACGCGCGCCCGGCGCTTCCCGTGACGACGACGCCTCCCGCGACGAACCGCCTTCCCGCGACGACCCGGAGTTCAGACCATGGACAGCCCGCTCCTGACCGGTTCGACCGCCCCGTCGCCGGCCTCCCCGGCTCCGGGCCCGGCGGCGCCCGGCCTTCCGACCGAGCGGCTGATCAACGCGCTGCAATCCTACGGAGTCCGGCTGGCTGACAGCCGCCCCGGCGTCCAGAGCCGGCGCGGCGGGGCCGGCCCCTCCGACCACAAGGCGATGACGATCTCGGGCCGCACGGTGATGGTGCCGGTCCACACCGCCACCGCCTTCGAATCGCCCTTCCTCGTGCAGCGCCCGGGGCCGGACGGGTTCAGCCTGATCGAGCACGACGGCGCGGTGGTCGGGCGGGTGACCTTCCCGGACAAGCCGCGCTTCTACGCGCTCCAGACCTTCGACGGGGTGCCGTATTCCAAGATCGCGGTGCTGCACGGGCGCGACGTCCTCGCGACCACCGTGCTGCAGACCTGCATCCGCTACCAGAGCCGCACGAGGACCTGCCAGTTCTGCGCGATCGGCCAGTCGCTGGCGGCCGGCCGCACGGTCGCGCACAAGAGCCCGCAGCAGCTCGCCGAGGTGGCCCGCGCCGCGGTGCTGCTCGACGGCGTCAAGCACATGGTGATGACCACCGGCACGCCGAACGCCACCGACCGCGGCGCCGCGGTCCTGTGCGAGAGCGCCTTCGCGGTGAAGGCCGCGGTGGACCTGCCGATCCAGGCGCAGTGCGAGCCGCCCGACGACGACCGCTGGTTCTCCCGCATGCGGGCCTCGGGCATCGACGCGCTGGGCATGCACCTCGAGGCGGTGACGCCGGAGGTCCGCAGCCGGATCATGCCCGGCAAGGCGAGCGTCCCGCTGGAGCGCTATCTCGAGGCCTTCGCGGCCGCGGTGCCGGTGTTCGGGCGGGGCCAGGTCTCGACCTACATCCTCGCGGGCCTCGGCGACGCGCCCGAGGCGATCCTCGGGATGGCCGAGCGGCTCGTGGCGCTGGGGGTCTACCCGTTCGTGGTGCCGTTCGTGCCGATCTCGGGCACGCCGCTGGAAAGCCACCCGGCCCCGTCCCCCGACTTCATGCACGCGATCCTGAAGCCGCTGGCCGGGATGCTGGCGCGGGCCGACCTCCGCTCGGCCGACATCAAGGCCGGCTGCGGCCGCTGCGGCGCCTGCTCGGCGCTCTCCGCCTACGAGCGGAGGCCTTGAGATGTTCGAGCCGGTCGCCCCGTATCGCGCGAGCCTGTTCCGGGTGAAGTTCGCCACCGCCCCCTGGGAGCGGCGCGCCTGCGCGCGCCTGCGCCGCGCGGTGTTCTGCGCCGAGCAGGGCCTCTTCGCGGGGAGCGACGCGGATGCGCTCGACGCGCATGCGATCCCGATCTGCGCCCTGTCGACGCTCGGCGGCGACCCGGACGCGGTCGTCGGCACCGTCCGCATCCATGCGGCGCCGGAGACGCCCGGCGAGTGGTGGGGCTCGCGGCTCGCCGTCGAGCGCGGGCATCGCCGGGTCGGGGCGCTCGGCGCCGGGCTGATCCGGGTCGCGGTGTCCTCGGCCCATGCGCGCGGCTGCATGCGCTTCCTCGCCCACGTCCAGGCCGGCAACGCCGCCCTGTTCGCCGGCCTGCACTGGGACGACCTCGGCGCGGTCGACCTGCACGGCCGGCCGCACCGGCTGATGCGGGCCGACCTCGCCCACTACCCGCCGATGCACGATCCCGAGCACGGGCTCGTCACCCTGCCGCGCGGCCGGCCGGCGACGGCCGCGTGACGGCGCCCCCCAGCCTCGACGCCATCGCCCGCGCCGTCCGCGAAAGCCGCGGGCTGGCGCACAAGCGCGACATCGACGCGGTCGTCGGGAGGCTCGGGATCGGCCGGCTCGGCGCGCGCGGCCTCGCGGTCCCGGCCGGGGACGACTGCGCCGCGATCCCCGACGGCGACGGGCACCTCCTGCTGGCGATCGAGGGCTTCCTCGACGGATTCGTCGCCGCCGACCCGTACTTCGCCGGATTCTGCGGCGTGATGGTCAACGTCAGCGACATCGCGGCGATGGGCGGGACGCCGGTCGCGGTGGTCGACGCCCTGTGGAGCCGCGACCAGGACCACGCCGACCCGGTGCTCGCGGGCCTGCGGGCCGGCGCCGAGGCCTACGGCGTGCCGGTGGTCGGCGGCCACACCAACACCCGCAACGGCGCCGAGCACCTCGCGGTGGCGATCCTCGGCCGGGCCGGCCGGCGCCTGCTCACCAGCTTCGACGCCGCCCCGGGGGACGTGCTGATCGCCGGCATCGACCTGCGCGGGCGCTTCCGCGAGCCCCATCCGTACTGGGACGCCGCGACCGGCGCGCCGCCGGAGCGCCTGCGCGGCGACGTCGCGATCCTGGCGGGGCTCGCGGCCGACGGCCTGGCGCGGGCCGCCAAGGACATCAGCATGGCCGGGCTCGTCGGCACCGCGCTGATGCTGATGGAATGCTCCGGCGTCGGCGGCCGGATCGACCTCGACCGGCTCCCGATCCCCGACGGCGTCGCGCTGGAGCGCTGGCTCACCGCCTTTCCGAGCTTCGGCTACCTCGTCGCGGCCGCCCCCGCCGAGGCGCCCGCGGTCGTCGGGCGCTTCACCGAACGCGGGATCGCGGCCGCCGCGATCGGCAGCCTCGACGCGAGCCGGGTCGCGCGGGTGGCGCGCGGGACGGAGGAGGCGGTGGTGTGGGATTTCGGCAGCTCGCCGCTGATCGGCTGCGGCGCGACCCGCGGCGAGGGAGCGTGAACCCATGCCGCGGCAGCTGCGCATCGCGATCCTGACGCATTCGACCAACCCGCGCGGCGGCGTGGTGCATGCCCTGGCGCTGGCGGAAGCGCTGTGCGGGCTCGGGCACGAGGCCAGCGTGCACGCCCCCGACCCCACCGGCGGCGGCTTCTTCCGCCCCGCGCGCTGCCCCACCGTCTCGGTCGCGGCCAAGCCCGCGGCCGGGACGACGGTCGAGCTCGTCCGGGCGCGGATCGCCGACTACCTCCGCCATTTCGCGACGCCGGCGGCCTGCGACTTCGACCTGTTCCACGCCCATTGCGGCATCGGCGGCAACGCGCTCGCGACCCTGGCCCGCCGCCGCCTGATCCCGGGCTTCGTCCGCACCGTCCACCACGTCGACGCGTTCAGCGATCCGCAGCTCGCGCAGTGGCAGGACCGGGCGATCCTGGACGCGCAGGCGCTGCTCTGCGTCAGCGCCGGCTGGAAGGGCGTGCTCGCGAGCGATTACGGGGCCGAGGCGACGATCGTCGGCAACGGGATCGACACCGACGCCTACGCACCCGAGCCGGCCGACGACGACGCGGCGGTCGCGGCGCGCTTCGGCCTCGGGACCGGTCCGGTGCTGCTCGCCGTCGGCGGCTTCGAGGCGCGCAAGAACACGCTGGGCATCGTCGCGGCGTTCGCCGCGTTCCGGGCCTCGCACCCGGAGGCGCAGCTCGTGGTGGCGGGCGGCGCCTCGCTCCTCGACCACGCGGATTACCGGGCCCGCTGCCGGGACGCGCTGGCGCGGGCGGGTCTCGCCGTCGGGCCCGGGCAGGCGGTGGTCGAGACCGGGCCGGTGGCGCAGGCCGTCATGCCGGCCCTCTACCGCCGCGCCGACGCCCTGGTGTTCCCGTCGCTGAGCGAGGGGTTCGGCCTCTGCGTGCTCGAGGCGATGGCGAGCGGCACCCCGGCGATCGTCTCCGACTGCGCGCCGTTCACCGAGTATCTCGGGCCCCGCGACGCCCTGTTCGTCGATCCCGACGACGCCGCCTCGATCGCCCGCGCGATGAAGGCCGCCCTCGACCCGGAGGTCCGGGCGCGCCTGATCCCGGCCGGGCTCGCGATCGCCAAGACCCATCCCTGGCGGCTCTGCGCCGAGCGGCACCTGCCGGCCTACGCCGCCTGCGCGCGCCGGCGCTTGGAGACGTCCCATGCCTGAGATGCGCTTCCACATCCGCTGGCCCGACGGCGCCCGCGAGGCCTGCTACTCGCCCTCCCTGGTGATCAAGGACCACCTCGCGGTCGGCCAGGACTATCCGCTGGCTGAGTTCGTCGCGCTGAGCCGCACCGCGCTCGGGATCGCGAGCGAACGGGTGCGCGAGCGCTACGGCTTCCCCTGCGGCCGGGCGCTCGCGCAGCTCGCCCGGATCGAGGAGGGCGCGCGCCGGCAGGCGCCGGGCACCGTCCACGTCGAGGCCTTCGAGGAATGACCGTTCGCGAGGGATGACCGTTCGCTCCGCCCGCACGCGGGCGGGCCTTCGCCAGAGACCAGGAGACGCGCCATGAGCCGCCAGCCCGAGCCGGACACCCATTCGCCCGCGCACTGGCCCGTGATCGTCGTCGGCGGCGGCCAGGCCGGGCTCGCGATGAGCCGGCAGCTCGCCAACCGCGACATCCGCCACGTGGTCTTCGAGAAGAACCGCATCGCGCACACTTGGCGGACCCAGCGCTGGGACAGCTTCTGCCTCGTCACCCCGAACTGGCAGTGCCGGTTGCCGGACTTCCCCTACGACGGGCCGCCCCATGACGGCCGGGACCCGCACGGCTTCATGCGGCGGGAGGAAATCGTCGGCTACATCGAGGCCTATGCCCGCCACATCGCGGCGCCCCTGCGCGAGGGCGTCGGCGTCGCGGCGATCCGCCCGCGGCCCGAGGGGGGATTCGCCGTCGCCACGGGGGAGGGGGTCCACACCGCCGACGCGGTGGTGCTGGCGATCAGCGGCTACCACCTGCCGGCGATCCCGGCGATGGCCGCGGGCCTGCCGGCGGAGGTGCGGCAGGTCCACTCCTCGGCCTACCGCAACCCGGCGCAGATGCCGGACGGGGCGGTGCTCGTCGTCGGCTCCGGCCAGTCCGGCTGCCAGATCGCGGAGGACCTGCACCTGGCCGGCCGGACGGTGCATCTCGTCACCGGTTCGGCGCCGCGCTGCCCGCGGGTCTACCGCGGGCGCGACGCCGTCGACTGGCTCGCCGAGATGGGCCAGTACGACCTCACGGTCGAGAAGCATCCGCTGAAGGACGAGGTCCGGCGCAAGGCCAACCACTACCTCACCGGCCGCGACGGCGGGCGCGACATCGACCTGCGCCGCTTCGCCCTGGAAGGCATGCGCCTGCACGGGCGGCTGACGGGCATCGACGGCCCCCGCCTCGCCTTCGCCGACGATCTTGCGAAGAACCTCGACGGGGCGGACGCGGTCCATGTCGGCATCCAGGCCGCCATCGACCGGCACATCGCGGCAGCCGGCATCGCGGCCCCGGAGGAGGCGCACTACGCCCCCGTCTGGCAGCCCGGCCCGTTCGAGCCCGTGCTCGACCTCGCGACGGCCGGAATCCGCAGCGTGATCTGGGCGACGGGGTTCCGTGCCGATTTCGGCTTCGTCGAGGCCGACATCCTCGACGGCCGCGGCCTGCCGGTGCACCGCCGCGGCGTCACCGCCCAGGACGGGCTCTACGTCGTCGGCATGCCCTGGCTCTGGACCTGGGGCTCGGGGCGCTTCTCCGGCATCGCGCAGGACACCGCCTACCTCGCCGACGCGATCGCCGGAGCCGCCGCCGCGCAGCCGCTTCCGATCGCCAGCTGAGACGGCGGCCTCCGCGAAGGCCTACCCGACGATCACCCGCCGGTCGCCGGCCCGGCGGGTGAAGCCGGTGGCGTCGAGGTGCTCGAGCAGCGGGATCGAGAATTTTCGCGAGATGCCCAAGGCCGCCCCCGCCTCGCGGGCGAGGAAGCCGGATTCGGGCTGGGTCGCCCCGGGGAAGGCGGTGCGGAGCTTGGCCCGGGCCTCCTCCACCGCCGCCTTGTGGAACAGCACGGCGCGGCGCTGCACCCGGTCGACGGCGCGGATCACCGTGCCGGCGCCGACGAGGTAGGTCAGCGCCTCGCGGCGGCGCACGTCGCGCCCGATCGCCTCCGCCTCGTCGGGCGGGTTGAGCCCGGCCTGGCGGAACACGGCTTCCAGGCGCCGGGCGACCTCGCTCTCGTTGCGGGCCGGGTTGAACGCCGCGCGGCGGAAGAGGGCGCCGCCTTGCGCGACGTCGCCGGTGGCGACGAGGTCGCGCAGGGCCGCGGCGGCGACCGGCTCGGCGAGGCCGAGCGCCTTGACGATGCGCTCGGCCGGCAGCCCGTGCTCCATCGGCTGGTCGCGATGGTGGCCGGCGAGCACCGCCAGGATCGCGTCGCGAAGGCTCGCGAAGGCCGGGCCGCCGAGGATGCGCTCGCCGACCTCGCGGGCGCCGAGCGCCGGCAGCAGCGCCCGCACCCGGTCCGGCGCCGTGCCGCTGACGCGGGCGAGGTCGCGCAGGCCGGCGCCGGCCGCGCCGGCCTGCGCGAGGCGGATCGCCAGCGCCTCGGCCGGCCCGCCGCCGGCGAGCCCGGCGAGGTCGGCGAGCACGCGCGGGTCGTGACGCTTGCGGCGGCGGCTGTCGGGATCTAGCACCCGGCCGCCGGCCACCGTGATCGCCGGCGAGTCGCGGCGCAGGATGAACGGCTCGCGCGCCGGCACGGTGACCGCCGCGTCGAGATGGAGCTGCGCCGGCGCCGTCGCGCCGGGCTCCAGCGCGTCGCGATCGAGGAGGCGCAGGCGGGCCGCGACCTCGCTGGTGCCGAACAGCAGGCGCAGGGCCGTGCCGCCGGGGAGCGGATCGCCGCCCGGGCTCGCGGTGAGCGACACGTCGAGCCAGCGCGACGGCACCAGGAGGTCCGGCTGCGCGAGCGCCTGCCCCCGGCTCAGGTCGGACAGGCCGACGCCGCGCAGGGCCACCGCCGTCCGGCGGCCGGGCTCGGCCGTCGCGACGGCGCGGCCGTGGATCTGCAGCCCGCGCACCGTCGCCGTCGGCCCGCCCGGCACGATCGCGACCGCGTCGCCGACGGAAAGGCGCCCGCGCCGGAGCGTGCCGGTGACCACCGTGCCGAAGCCGGCCCGCGAGAACACCCGGTCGACCGGCAGGTAGGGGAAGCCGTCGTCGGCCCGCGGCGGGCTCGCGTCGAGGAGGGCCGCCAGCGCCTCGGACAGGGCGGGAAGGCCGGCGCCGGTCAGCGTCGAGGTCGCGACGACGGCAGGCGCCTCGAGGCCCGCCCGCGCGGCCACCGCCGCGACCTCGGCCGCCCGCTCGGCGAGGGCGTCGGGCGCGACGAGGTCGGATTTCGTGAGCGCGACGACGCCGCGGCGGACGCCGATCAGCCGGGCGATCTCCAGGTGCTCGATCGTCTGGGGCTTGATGCCCTCGTTGGCGTCGACCGCCAGCAGCACCGCCCCCATGCCGGTGGCGCCCGAGATCATCGCGCGGACGAAGCGCTCGTGGCCGGGCAGGTCGACGAGGTCGATCTCCCCGTCGCGTCCCTCGGGCGCGAGGAGGGCGAAGCCCGGCACGATCGAGACGCCGCGGGCCTTCTCTTCCTTCAGCCGGTCGGTCTCGATGCCGGTGAGCGCCCGCACCAGCGCGGTCTTGCCGTGATCGACATGTCCGATCACGCCGACGAGGAGTGTCTTCATCGCTTATCGTCACCGTCCCGACCGGGCGTGCCTCCGAACCGTCGCCGCCGCGCGCCCGCCCCGGATGGCGGTCGTTCGGGGGCATGGCCGGGAGACGCACCGAACACGCGCACCGTTCCCGTGAACGAGGACGACGCGCAGCCCAATCCGCGACGCGACCGCCGGCTCGGCATCGAGCCGAGGCCCCGCCCGGATGCGGCGGGACCCGCGAGACGGTCGGGTCGATTGTGCACAACACGCTCTTGCGCCAAGCTTTTGCACGAAGCGTCGGTCGCGCAAAGGGCAAACTTTGCGGATGCGGCCGAGGGCGCCACCGCCGCCCTGCGCGTGCTACACGGCAGGCGATCCGGACGGATCGGAGGTGGCTCCGATGCGTTCTCGCGGTGACAGGGGCTGCGGCCCGGAACGGACGGACGAACGCTTCATGGACACGCCGCGGGAGATCGAGCTGAAGCTGGAATGCACGGGCCCAGACCTCGCCGCACTCGGTGCCCATCCGCTGCTGCAGGGGCAGGCCGACGGGGCCGCATCCGAGCCGAAGCTCCTCGCGGCGACCTATTTCGACACCGCCGACGGCGCGCTCCGCGAGGCCGACCTGACCTTGCGGGTGCGCCGGACGGGCGAGGCCTTCGTGCAGACCGTCAAGGCGGGCTCCGGCGCGGCCGGGCTGTTCGACCGGGCGGAATGGGAGAGCCCGGTCGCCGGCGAGGCGCCGGAGCCGGCGGCCTTCGCCGACACGCCGGTGGCCGATCTCCTCGCGAAGGCCGAGGCGCCGGACCTGGCGGCCCAGTTCCGCACCGTGGTGATGCGCTCGGTCCGGCCCGTGACCTACGGCGCCTCGCGGATCGCGGCGACCCTCGACGAGGGCCGGGTCGAGACCGACCGGGGCGATGCCCCGCTGTGCGAGCTCGAGCTGGAGCTCGAATCCGGCGATCCGGCCGACCTGTTCGCGCTGGCCCAGGCGCTCGCCGAGACGGTGCCGCTGCGGATCGGCGTGCTGTCGAAGAGCGCCCGCGGGTTCGCGCTGCGCGACGGCAAGGCCGCGCGGCCGAGCAAGTCCGACATGGCGCCGTTGCCGAAGGACGCGACCGGCGGCGAGGCCTTCCGCCACATCGCGCTCGGGTGCCTGCGGCACCTGCGCCTCAACGAGGACGTCTGGGGCCACGCCCGCGACCCGGAGGCGCTGCACCAGATGCGGGTGGCGCTGCGGCGGCTGCGCACCGCGCTGTGGCTGTTCAGGCCGATGCTGGCGGGCGACGCCCGGGCGGCCACGCTCGGCGACGAGATCAAGCGCGTCACCGAGCCGTTCGGCCGGGCGCGCAACCTCGACGTCTTCCTCGAGACCACCCTGCCCGACGAGATCGCCCGGCGCCCGGACGAGCCGGGGCTCGCCGGCCTGCGCGAGCGCCTGGAGACCGAGCGCGACCGGGCGCACGACGCCGTCGGCGCGATCCTGACCTCGCCCGAATGGCGCAGCCTGCTCCTCGACCTCCTGGCCTGGATCGAGGCCGGCCCGTGGCGGGAGGGCGTGGGCAAGCTCCGCGACGCGCCCGCACGCGACCTCGCCACGGAGGTGCTGGAGCGCCTGCGCCGGCGGATCGCCAAGCGCGGCCGCCACATCGAGCGGCTCGATCCCGAGGCGCGTCATCGCGTCCGCATCGCCGGCAAGAAGCTGCGCTACGGCGCCGAGTTCTTCGCCGGCCTCTATGGCGGCCGGAAGGCGCGGCGGCGCCACAAGGCGTTCGCCGCCGCCCTCTCCGACCTGCAGGACCACCTCGGCGGCCTCAACGACCTCGCCACCGCGCATGCGGTGATGGCCGGACTCGCCGATGCGTCCGGGCCCGCCTCGGACGCGCTCGACGGCCAGGCGCTGTTCGCGGCGGGCCTCGCCACCGCCGATTCGGAGGCGCAGGCGGACGAGCTGCTCGCGGGCGCGGCCGAGGCCCACGGCACGCTGGCCGACCTCAAGCCGTTCTGGCGCTGAACCGGGCGCCCGTCGGCGCGTAGACCCCTCGCGGACGGCGCGGGGGGAGGCGGCATGGCTCACGTCTACAGGTTCGGCATGGAGGAGGAGTTCTTCCTCGCCGACGCCGAGACCCGCAACACCCCCCGCAAGACGTCTCGCGGCCGGGTGAGGGCCTTCCATGCCGCCGTCCAGGCGCGGATGGAATCGGCCGAGCGGGAGATGCTGGAGAGCCAAGTCGAGACCTGCACCCCGCCCTCCGACAGCATCGCGGAGACGCGCGCGCGCCTGATCGCGATGCGGGCCGACCTCGCGACGATCGGGCGGGAGCACGGGTTGCGCGTCTTCGCCGCCGGCACCCACCCGGCCGCGACGTGGCGGCGCCAATCGACGACGCCGGCCGAGCGCTACCGCGGGATCATCGACGACCTGCAGATCGTCGGGCGGCGCTCGGTGGTCTGCGGGCTCCACGTCCACGTCGAGGTGCCGCGTCCCGACGCGCGCCTCGACCTGCAGAACCGGCTGATGCCGTTCCTGCCGATCCTGCTCGCGCTCTCGGTCTCCTCGCCGTTCTGGGAGGGGCAGCGGACCGGGCTCGCCGGCTACCGGCTCAGGGCCTATGCCGAGCTGCCGCGCACCGGCCTGCCGGAGCTGTTCGCGGACGCCGCCGACTACGACCGCTACGTCCGGGTGATGACCGCCTCGGGCGCGATCGCGGATGCGAGCTTCCTGTGGTGGCACCTGCGCGCGTCGGTGAAGTACCCGACGCTGGAACTGCGCATCGCCGACAGCTGCTCCGAGGTCGAGGACGGGCTCTGCATCGCCGCCCTGTTCCGCTGCCTCGTGCGCCTGCTCGACCGCGATCCCAGCGTGAATGCCGGCCTCACCGGGGCGGCGCGCGGCTTCGCGATGGAGAACCTGTGGCGGGCCGAGCGCGACGGGGTGCGGGCCGAGCTGATCGACGCCACGCGGGAGCGGGCGGTGCCGATGGCCGAGATCGTCGAGGGGCTGCTCGCGCGCCTCGCGGAGGATGCCGACGCCCTCGATTGTCGGGCCGCCTGCGAGCGCGCCCGCACCATCGTCCGGCACGGCACGGGGGCCGACCGGCAGCTCGCCGCGTACGCGGCGGCGCGCGCGGCCGGATCGTCGGACCGCGCGAGCCTCGGAGCGGTGGTCGACGCCCTGGCCGACGAGACCGCGTCGCCGAAGCCCCGATGAGGCCGGACCATGCGGGCCGGGCGCGCCCGTTGGGGGTAGGCACGCCCGGCCCGACGGTCGGCCGGCATCCGGACCGAGAGGCCGGACGACGGGCCATCATCGCGCCCGCGTATTTCCCAACCATGTCCGTTCGCCGCGGGGGCATCGGCGCAACACGGACCGCCCGGGTTCTGTTATCTCCCCCGACGCATCGGCGCCCCTCAACGACCCGGTTCCCATGAGCATCCTGAAAGACATCTTCGGCCGCCTGACCCAGGCGGTGACCGCCTATGCCGGCGACAAGGCGCTGATGCTGGCGGCGGTCTCGGCCGCCGCCAACGTCATCGTCGCCGACGGGGAGGTGGCCGGCACCGAGTTCGAGACGGCGCTGGCCGGCCTCAGGGCCAACCCGATCCTCGAGAAGGGCTACGACACCCTGATGCTGGAGGCCGAGCTCTACGACGGGATCGCCCGCGCCCGGACGCGGGCGGGCCGGGCCGAGAACCTGCGCCACGCCGCCGCGCTCGCCGACCGGCCGCAGGCGCAGCGCGAAAACGTCTTCCTGATCGCGGCCGACGTCGCCGACCAGGACGGGATCAGCGGCATCGAGGCGGTGGCGCTGGCCGAGATCGCCGCCGCGCTCGGCGTCGACGGGAACGCGCTGCTCGGCGCCTCGCCGGTGCGCCGCCCGGCGCCGTGAGCCGCGCCTGCGGGGCCTGACGCGCCTGCGGGGGGCTGGGCGGGCCTGCGGAACCTGGCCGGGCACGATCCTTGCCGGCCGCCGGGCCGTCACGTCGGCATCGTGACACGAGACACACACGCCACGACGGAGGCCAGGATGGCCGGCACGGCAAAGACCCACAACCTGCGCATCGACGGCTCGCGCCTGTGGGAGACGATCCAGGAGACGGCGCGGTTCGGTGCGACGCCGGCCGGCGGCCTGAACCGCCTCACCCTGTCGCCCGAGGACGGCGCGGTCCGCGACTGGTTCCGGGACGCCTGCACGGCGGCGGGGCTCGATGTGCGGGTCGACGCCCTCGGCACCCAGTACGCCCTGCGGCCCGGGCGCGACGCGGCGCGCCCGCCGGTGGCCTTCGGCTCGCATCTCGACACCCAGCCGACCGGCGGCAAGTTCGACGGCATCCTCGGGGTGCTGGCCGGGCTGGAGGCGATGCGCGCCCTGAACGACGCCGGCATCGAGACCGAGGCGCCGCTTCTGCTGGTCAACTGGACCAACGAGGAGGGCTCGCGCTTCGCCCCCGCGATGATGGCGTCGGCGGCTTACGCCGGCGATTTCACCACCGACGAGATCCTGGAGAAGACCGACGCGGCCGGCATCAGCGTCGGCGCGGCGCTCGACGCGATCGGCTACCGCGGGACCGACACCGTGGGCGACCGGAAGATCGGCGCCTTCGTCGAGCTGCACATCGAGCAGGGCCCGATCCTGGAAGCCGAGGGCCGGACCATCGGCGTGGTCGAGGGCGGGCAGGGCATCGCCTGGTTCGACGGCACGATCACCGGCTTCGAGGCGCATGCCGGCACCACGCCGATGCCGCGCCGCCGCGATGCGCTGCTTGGGCTCGCGGAGGTCGCGCTCGCGGTCGAGCGGATCGCGCTGGCGCACGCGCCCACCGCCGTCGCCACCATCGGCGAGGCCGTGATCGGCGCGCCCTCCCGCAACGTGGTGCCGGGGCTGGTGCGCTTCACCCTCGACGTGCGCGACCCGAAGCCGGAGGTCCTCGACGCGATCGAGGCGGAGCTGCGCGCGAGCCTTCCCGCGATCGCGGACCGGCGCAAGCTCGCCATCGACCTCGCGCGGATCTGGCGCAAGGAGCCGGTGCCGTTCGACGCGGGCGTGATCGCGGCGGTCGATGCCGCCGCCGAGGGGCTTGGCCTGAGCCGCCGCCGCATGGTCTCGGGCGCCGGGCACGACGCCTGCAACCTCGCGGCCCGCGTCCCGACCGCGATGATCTTCGTGCCGTGCAAGGACGGCGTCAGCCACAACGAGTCGGAATCGGCGACCCCGTCCGACTGCGCCGCCGGCGCCGACGTGCTGCTGCAGACGGTGCTGACGCTCGCCAACGCGCCGAAGGCCTGATCCGTGGACGCCTTCGCCCCCCGCATCCAGCAGCGGCTCGACGCGCTGGCCCAGATCAGCGCCGAGCCCGGCGCGATCACCCGCCTCTACCTCACCCCCGAGCAGGCGTGGGCCGAGGCCCTGGTCGCCGGCTGGATGGGCGAGGCCGGGTTGCAGGTGCGCCGCGACGCCGTCGGCAACCTGATCGGCCGCGTCGAGGGCCGCGAGCCCGGCGGGCCGGCCCTGGTGATCGGCTCGCACCTCGACACCGTGCGCAACGCCGGCCGCTACGACGGGCCGCTCGGCGTCGTCGCCGCCATCAGCTGCGTCGAGGCCGTGCTGCGCGAAGGACCGCCGCCGGTCGCGATCGAGGTGGTGGGCTTCGCCGACGAGGAGGGCGTGCGCTTCGCCGCGACGCTGACCGGCAGCCGGGCGTTCGCCGGCCATCTCGACCCGGCGGCGCTGCGCACCCTCGATGCCGCCGGCACGACGCTGGCCGCCGCGATGCGCGAATACGGCCTCGACCCGAAGGCCGTCCCGACCGCCGCCCGCACGCCGGATCAGATCCTCGGCTACGTCGAGCTCCACATCGAGCAGGGGCCGATGCTGGAGCGCGAGGGCCTGCCGGTCGGCCTCGTCACCGCGATCAGCGGGGCGAGCCGCCTGGAGATCACGCTGTCGGGGGAGGCGGGGCACGCCGGCACCGTCGCGATGACCGAGCGCCGCGACGCGCTCGCGGGCGCCGCCGAATGCATCCTGGCGATCGAGGCGCGCTGCCGCGGCGAGGAGCACCTCGTCGGCACGGTCGGGCGCATCCAGGCGCTGCCGGGGGCGGTCAACACCATCCCGGGCCAGGCCAAGTTCAGCCTGGACCTGCGGGCGCCCGACGACGCGCAACGGCACGCCGCGCTCGCCGACATCGACCTCGCCTGCAAGCGCATCGCGCTCCGGCGCCGGCTCGGCTTCGGCATCGCCCTCCTGCACGAGGCGGAAGCCGTCCCCTGCGACCCCGGGATGACGGCCCTGGTCGAGGCGGCGATCGTCGCCGAGGGCCATCCCGTCCTGGCGCTGCCGAGCGGGGCCGGCCACGACGGCATGGCGGTGGCGGCGATCGCGCCGATCGCCATGGTGTTCGTGCGCTGCCGCGGCGGCATCAGCCACAACCCGGCCGAGTTCGCCAGCCTGCCCGACATCGAGGCCGGGACCCGGGTGCTGCTCGGGACGGTGCGCGGGTTCCTCGCGTCACGGGAGCGGTCGGCCGATCAGACCAGCCCGAGGTCGGCCGGCGCCGCATCCGCGAAGACCCGCCGGAGGCTCGCCGGATCGAGCCCGTAGAGGCGTCGCAGCAGCCCGGCGAGCAGGCTGCGGTAGTCGGTGAGCACGGGATGGTCGCGGTTCTGGAACAGGTGCGCCTCGTCGGCCCGCACCTGCGGCCCGGCGATGCGGCCGCCGCGCACGGCACCGCCCAGCACCCAGTAGACGCTGCCGTGCCCGTGATCGGTGCCGCGGTTGCCGTTCTCGCGGAAGGTGCGGCCGAACTCGGAGAGCACGACCACCACCGTGTCGTTCCAGGCGGGGCCGACCTCCTCGACGAAGCCGGCCAGCCCGCGGCCGAGCTCGCCGATCCGGTCGGCGAGGTAGCCGGTGGCGGCGCCCTGGTTCACGTGCGTGTCCCAGCCGCCGACGTCGACGAAGCCGAGGTTGAACGACTCGCGCATCAGCCGGCCGATGCGCCGGGCCGAGCGCGCGAAGCCCTTCGGCGAGACGGCGCCGCGGTCGGCCTCGGCCTGATGCTCCGAGACCGACTGGTAGACCGCGTCGCGCACGCGGAACCCCTCGGCCACCGAAGCGGCCAGCGGGGTGTCGCGGTACATCGCCGTGATCAGCCCAGCCTGGCGCGCGTCGATCCCGGGCTTGGCGACCTCGTTGATCGCGATGTTGGGCACCGTCTCGGTGCCGCGGAAGATCAGCGGGATCTGCTCGGTGAAGGCGATCGGGCGCGTCCGCGTCAGCTCCGCGGCGAGCCGGGCCATGAAGCCCGAATTGTAGTCGCGGGAGGCGCCGACCGTCTGCCCGAGCTCGATCGTGTCCTGGGTCTCGAAATGGCTGCGCGTGAGGTCGTCGGTGCCGGCGAACGGCACGAAGGCGGCCTGCCCCCGGGCGTAGAGCGGCAGGATCGTGTCGCGCAAGCTCGGGTGGAGGCTCCAGTCGGCGTCGAGCGCCAGCGCCGCCGCCGGGTCGGCCGCATCCGGCCGGGCGACCGCGAGGGTCGGCCGGGCGCGGTAGTAGAAGTCGCTGCCCGTCGGGATCACGACGTTGGCCGCGTCGTAGGCGCCGCGCAGGAACACCACGAGCAGGCGCGCATCCGCCTTCGGCGCGGCCCAGACCCGGCCGGCGACGGTGGACAGGCCGAGCGCGAGGGAGGCTCGGATCAGCGCGCGGCGGTGCGGGTCGCGCGGGTCCATGGGCGGCCTTCAGCGCATGAATTCGGGGGCGGACAGGAACAGGGTGTTCCAGTCCTGCGGGGAGACGGCGCGGGCCAGGGCGTCCCGGGTCGGGGCGCTCAGGGTCGCCGAGAGCGTCGAGAAGTAGAGCCCGTTCTGCAGCAGCGGGAAGGCCGGCTCGTCGGCCATGTCGGGGGCGGGCTTGAACAGGCCGGCGGAGCCCGACCCGATCTGCCGGGCGATCTCGAAGCGCGTCGTCATCTGTCCGGGCCCGTTCCAGGCGGCGGCGCCGAGCGGGTAGCCGTCCGGCGTCGAGCGGTTGAACAGGCCCTCGCCGAGGCGGTTGAGCCAGCCCTGGATCGGCGCGGCGTTGCGGATCGTCCGCCCGTCGTAGGCGAGGCGCACGGCCGAGAGCACGTAGCGGGCCGGGTCCTTGAACCCGCCCCCGAGGGAGGCCGCGAAGTCGGGCGCGTGGAACAGCGCGTCGAGCACGGCCGCGACGTCGCCGTCGCTCCGGGTGAAGACCTGCGCCAGCCGCGCCACCAGGGCGTCCGAGGGCGGGGCGCCCAGGAAATAGCGCGCGAGCGCGGCCGACACGGTTCGCGCGGTGGCGGGCTCGCGGGCGATCAGGTCGAGCGCCTCGACGATCTCGGGCCAGCCGCGGCCGCGGATCGCGTGGCCGAGGAAGACCTTGTCGCCGTAATCGTGGCGGTTCGGGTTGAATTCGAACAGGCCGGCGCGGACGAGGTCGGCCTGGCGCTCCGGCTTCAGCTTCGGGTCCTCGGGGCGGGCGTCGATGCCGACGCCGGTGAGGATGCGGGCCAGCGCCTCGACGTCGCCCTGCGTGTAGCCGGAGCCGACCCCAAGGGTGTGCAGCTCCATCAGCTCGCGGGCGTAGTTCTCGTTGAGGTGGCCGGCGGCGTTGTCGGCATTGTCGAGATAGCGCAGCATCGCCGGGTGCCGCAGCGTCGCCTCCAGCAGGTCGCGGAAGCGGCCGAGCGCGTGCGGGCGGATCGCCGCGTCGACGTAGTCGCCGACCATCGCGCGCAGGTTCGCCTTGCCCTGGTGGACGTTGAAGCGGTTGAGCCAGAACCAGGTCAGCCGCTCGCGCACCTGGTTTGGGCTGTCGAGCGCCCGCAGGAGCGTCGCCGCGGCGGCGTCCCGGGCGGCGGCCGAGAGCGCCCCCTGGTAGGCCTGCTGCGCGGCCTTCTTCGCATCCGGGTCGGGCTCGGCGCTGGCCGCCCGCGCCTGCGCGTCGAGGGCTGAGATCCGCTCGAGCAGCGTGCCCTTCGGCGTCAGCGCGTCGACCTGCGCCTGGGCGGCCTCCGGCAGGGCTGGGCCTGCCGGCGGATGGAGCTGCTCCCGGAGCCAGCGCTCGCGGCCCTTGGCGCGGAGCTCCGCGTGGCTGGCCGGCGAGACGCCCCAGGTCACGGCGTCGAGGAAGGCGGCGTCGGCCTCGGGCGTGGTCGCGGCCCGGGCCGCGGCGCCCGCGAAGGCGAGGCCCGTCGCGAGCGTCAGGCAGGACAAGCGGAGCGCGGGCCGCATCATCGGATCCCCCCTCGTGCCCGCACGATCCAGCCACCGGATTGTGGCGCCGGTGCGGTAAGGGGCGCCGCGCCTATTCCAGCGGGCCGATCGCGGCCTCCACCGCCGCGACCACCGCCCCCGAGCGCACCAGCGCGAGCGCGGCCTCCATCTCGGCCTGGTACCAGCGGTCGCCCGACAGCGCCGGGGCGATGACCTTGCGCACCGCGTCGAGGGCGGCCTGCGTGCCGGAGCCGAGGGGATGGTCCCGGGCCACGTCGGCGACCAGCGAGAGCGCCTGGCACGCCATCAGGATCTCGCCGGCGACGATGGTCTCGACGTTGGCGACGACGGTGCGGGCCTTGCGCGCGCACCAGGTCGAGTTCGAGACGTGGTCCTCGGCGTTCGACTTGCCGGGGATCGAGTCGACCGAGCCGGGCATCGACAGGGTCCGGTTCTCCATCACCAGGGCCGACATCGTGCACTGCACGGTGGCGAAGCCGGTGTTGAGGCCCTTCTTGCCGGCGAGCAGGTTGCGCGGCAGGCCGTAGCTCATGGTCGGGTCGATGAGGCGCGCGAGCCGCCGCTCCGAGATCGAGCCGAGGTCGGTGGCGGTGATGGCGAGCAGGTCCATCGCCTGCGCGACGTAGGCGCCGTGGAAGTGCCCGGCCGAGATGCAGGTGTAGTGGTCGGCCCCGTCGGCGAAGATCAGCGGGTTGTCGGTGGCCGCGTTGATCTCGGTGCCCATGATGCCGTCGACGTAGGCCAGCGCCTCGCGCACCGGCCCGTGCACCTGCGGCGCGCAGCGCAGCGAGTACACGTCCTGCACCCGCGGCGGCGGGGCCTGGCCGGGGGCGCGGGCCTCGTCGGGGAACACCGTGACGCGGGCGCCCTCCGTGCAGCGCTCGGAATCGCCGATCATCCGCAGGACGTTGCGGGCCGAGGCCGCTTGGCCCTTGTGCGGGCGGGCGGCGTGGACGCGGGGATCGAAGGCGGCCTTCTCCGCACGCAGGGCCTCGAGCGTCAGGGCGAGGGCGATCTCGGCGGCCTTGAGGACCCGCTTCATGTCCTCCTGCGCCAGCACGCCGACGGCGAGCGACACGGTGGAGCCGTTGATCAGCGCCGAGGCGTCCTTGGCCTCCAGCGGAAACGCCTCGGGCAGGCCCGCCGCCTTCAGCGCCGCGCGGGCCGGCAGGCGGCGTCCCTCGTAGAACGCCTCGGCCTCCTCGAACCCGCAGATCGCGCCGGCCAGGTGCGCCAGCGGCGCGAGGTCGCCCGACGCCCCGACCGAGCCCTTCGACGGGATCACCGGCACGATCCCGGCGTTCAGGCAGGCGAGCAGGCGGTCGACGACCGCGACGCGCGGCCCGGAGAAGTTCGACGCGAAGGCGTTGGCGCGCAGCAGCATGGTGGCGCGCACCGCCTCCGCGTCGAACGGCTCGCCCATCCCGGTGGCGTGGGCGTAGACGGTCAGCCGCTGGTAGGCCTGCATCTCGTCCATGCGCACGCGCTGGTCCTTGAACAGGCCGACGCCGGTGTTGAACGAGTACATCAGCGGCGCGTCGTCGGTCATGAAATGCGCGTCGATGTAGTCCCGCGCGCCGACGAGGCTCCTGCGCGCGCCCTCGTCGAGCACCGCCTCGGCGCGGAGGCCCGCCGCGTCCGGCCGGGCGACGGCGAGCACGTCCGCGGCGGTGAGGGTGCGGCCGTCGATGGTGGTCGTCGTCATGGGCTGTCTCTCGAAAGGGGCTTTCCCGGAGCGGAGCACGAATCAGGCCGTCACGGCGCCGGGTGGCGGGCGATCCAGTGCCGGGCGATGTCGACGCGGCGGGCGAGCCAGACCCGGTCGTGCGCGGCGACGTGGTCGAGGAAGCGGGCCAGCGCCGCCATCCGTCCCGGGCGGCCGACGAGGCGGCAATGCAGGCCGACCGACATCATCTTGGGCGCCGTCGCGCCCTCGGCGTAGAGCACGTCGAAGCTGTCGCGCAGGTAGGCGAAGAACTGGTCGCCGGAATTGAAGCCCTGGGGGCTCGCGAAGCGCATGTCGTTGGCGTCGAGGGTGTAGGGCACCACGAGGCCGGTGCGCCCCGCGCCCGTCAGCCAGTAGGGCAGGTCGTCGGCGTAGGAATCCGACAGGTAGGTGAAGCCGCGCTCCAGGCCGAGCTCCAGCGTGTGGATCGAGGAGCGGCCGGTGTACCAGCCCTCGGGCGCCGAGCCCGTCACCGCCGCATGGATGCGGATCGCCTCGTCCATCGCGGCGGCCTCCTCCGCCCGGGAGGCGTCGCGCATGTCGATCCACTTGAGGCCGTGGCTGGCGATCTCCCACGCGGCCTCGCGCATCGCCGCGACGGCCTCCGGGTTGCGCATCAGCGCGTGCGCCACGCCGAACACGGTGACGGGAATCCCGCGGGCGGTGAACAGCCGCCACAGCCGCCAGAACCCGGCGCGCGCGCCGTACTCGTAGAGCGATTCCATGTTCATGTGGCGCTGCCCCGGCCAGGGCTGCGCGCCGACGATCTCGGACAGGAACGCCTCGGACGCGGGGTCGCCGTGCAGGATGCAGTTCTCGGCGCCCTCCTCGTAGTTCAGCACGATCTGCACCGCGATGCGGGCGCCGTCCGGCCAGTCGGCGGCCGGCGGGTTGCGGCCGTAGCCGACGAGGTCGCGGGGATAGGGGCGGGGATCGGTCAACGGGTCTGCTCGGGCGGTCTGAAGGCTCGGGGACGCAACGACGCAGCCGCCTCCGCCGTCAACCCCGCCGCGGCCCTCGGCCCCGCAAACCCGCCCTCGGCCATACGCAAGCCGGCCCGAATCCCGCTTGACCGCCGAGGCGAGCCGCGGAAGCTCGGCCCCGTGCCGCGAAGCCGGGCACGAAGCCAGGACGGACGATGCGCACGATCCCGATCGAACCGATGGACGAGGTTGCCTTGCGGCCCTTCGCCGACCTGCTCGCCGCGCCCGCGGCGGGGCCGCGGCAGGACCATGCGAGCCCGATCGAGAACCGGCGCGCGGGCGTCTCCGCCAACCTCGCCCTGATCCGCAGCGAGCCGTTCGCCGGCCTGATGCCGCTGACCCGCCTGGAGCGGCATCCGCATTCAAGCCAGGCCTTCCTGCCGCTCGCGGTGGATTCCTACCTCGTCGTGGTGGCGCCCGACCGCGACGGGCGGCCCGACGAGGCCGCGATCCGCGCCTTCCGGGTGCCGGGGCAGGCCGGCATCAACTACCGCGCCGGCGCCTGGCACGCGCACCTGATGACGGTCTCGGCGCCCGGCACCTTCGCGATGCTCGTGCACGAGGACGGCACGCCGGAGGATTGCGTCTTCGCCGCGATCGCGCCGGTGACGCTCGGCGCCGGTTGACCGGCCCTGCGTCCACGATGGGCGTGGCAGCCGCCGATTGCCTATCTCGCAGGCAGACGCGATTGACCGGATTATGCCTATTCGACGAGCAATTCAGGCGTCCGGCCCAGCGGGGCGGCTTGGCGCGGCCCTTGCCCGCTCGAGGTCCGATCGTTCGATGAGGATGCCCGATGACGACCCGCGATGCACCGCCGCCGGATCTCGACGCCTTCGCCGCCGCCGCGGCCCCGCTGCTCGGGCTGCGCCTCGATCCCGCCTGGGTCGCGCCGGTGATCGCCAACCTCCGGGTCCTGGCCGCCGCGGCGGACCTCGTCGGCGGCTTCCCGCTGCCCGACGAGGCCGAGGCGGCCCCGGTCTTCGAGGCCTGAGGCGATGGTGGAGCAGAGCACCGACTGGAGCCGCGCCGACGCCGCTTCGATCGCCGCCGGCGTCGCGGAGGGGCGCGTCCGGGCCCGCAGCGTGATCGAGGCGACGCTGGCGCGGATCGGCCGGGTCGACCCGGCGGTCAACGCCTTCACCGACGTGACGGCCGCGCGCGCCCTGGCCGCCGCCGACGCCGTGGATGCGCGGCGGGCCGCCGGCGCGGCGTCGGGGCCGCTCGCCGGCGTGCCCTTCGCGGTGAAGAACCTGATCGACTGCGCCGGCCTGCCGACGCGGGCGGGATCGACGATCAACCGCGAGCGGGCGCCGGCCGCGCGCGACGGCGCCCTGGTGCGCCGGCTGGAGGCGGCCGGCGCGGTCCTCGTCGGCGCGCTCAACATGGGCGAGTACGCCTACGACTTCACCGGCGAGAACGTGCACGACGGCGACAGCCGCAACCCGCACGGGGCCGGCCACATGACCGGCGGCTCGTCGGGCGGCTCGGGCGCGGCGATCGCCGCCGGCCTGGTGCCGCTGACGCTCGGCTCCGACACCAACGGCTCGATCCGGGTGCCCTCGGCCTTCTGCGGCTGCTTCGGGCTCAAGCCCACCTACGGCCGCCTGACCCGGGCCGGCAGCTTCCCCTTCGTGAACAGCCTCGACCATCTCGGGCCGATGGCGCGCAGCGTGACCGACCTGGCCCTCGCCTACGACGCGATGCAGGGTCCCGACCCGGACGACGCTGCGGCGACCGCGCGGGCCGCGGAGCCCGTCCTGCCGGGGCTGGATTCCGGCCTCGGCGACCTCCGCATCGCCGTGGCCGGCGGCTACTTCGCCCGCGGCGGCGACCCGGAGGCGTTCGCCGCGGTCCAGGTGGCGGCGCGGGCGCTCGCCGCGACGCGGGTCGTCGAGATCCCGGAAGCCGCCCGCGCCCGGGCGGCGGCCTACCTGATCACCGCGGCCGAGGGCGCCGCGCTCCACCTCGACCGTCTCCGGACCCGGCCGGAGGACTTCGATCCGGCGGTGCGCGACCGCCTCATCGCCGGCGCGATGCTGCCGGCGCCCTTCGTCGAGCGGGCGCAGCGCTTCCGGCGCTGGTACCGCGGCGCGGTGGCCGACCTGTTCGCGGACGTCGACGTGATCCTGGCGCCGTCCACCCCCTGCCGGGCACCGCCGCGCGGCCAGACGCACTTCACCCTCGACGGCGTCTCCCTGCCGGTGCGGGCCAATATCGGCGTGTTCACCCAGCCGATCTCGTTCATCGGCCTTCCGGTGGCGGCGGTGCCGGTCTGGCTCGACGGCGGGCTGCCCCTCGGCGTGCAGGTCATCGCCGCGCCCTGGCGCGAGGACGTGGCGCTGCGCGTGGCGCGGGTGCTGGAACGGCTCGGCATCGTCCGCGCCCCGATCGCGGAGCTGACGTGATGGTGGTCGACGATTTCGCGGTGAAGGCCGAGGTCGAGGCGGCGTTCCGCGCCTACGAGACCGCGCTGACGGAGAACGACGTGCCGGTGCTCGAGGCCTTGTTCCGCGACGATCCCCGCACCATCCGCTACGGCGGGGGCGAGAACCTCTACGGCATGGACGCGATCCGCGCCTTCCGCCGGGCGCGCTCGCCCGTCGGCCTGGAGCGGACCCTGTCCGAGACGGTGATCACCACCTACGGGCGGGATTTCGCCACCGCGATGACCCTGTTCTTCCGCGAGAGCGCGCCGAGTCGGATCGGGCGCCAGAGCCAGACCTGGGTGCGGTTTCCCGAAGGCTGGCGGGTGGTCGCCGCGCATGTGAGCCTGATCGACGGGTAGGCCCCCCGCCGATCCGCGCCTCCGGTGCGATTGAATAAAGAATGACACCCCAGCGCCGGTCTGGCCGCGCGCTTGCATGGAGCCGGGCGTCCTCTCGGGCGCCCCGTCGCGGGGGCCCGCCTCACGGAGCAGACCCGCCCGACATGCCGTTTCGCTCGATGAAGACCTTCACCGCCCGTGCGGCGTTCGCCGGCGCCCTCGCGCTGTCGGCCCAGGCGCCCTCCGCCGCGATGGCGCAGGGCACGCTCCGGATCGGCATGACCGCCTCCGACATCCCGCTGACCACCGGCCAGGCCGACAACGGCGGCGAGGGCATGCGCTTCATGGGCTACACGGTCTACGACGGACTCATCAACTGGGACCTGTCCTCGGCGACCAAGCCCTCCGACCTCGTGCCGGGGCTGGCCGAGAGCTGGGCGGTGGACGCCGCCGACAAGACCAAGTGGACGTTCAAGCTGCGCCCCGGCGTGACGTTCCACGACGGTTCCGACTTCACCGCCGACGCCGTGGTGTGGAACCTCGACAAGCTGCTGAAGAACGACAGCCCGCAATACGATCCGCGCCAGTCGGCTCAAGGCCGCACCCGCATCCCGGCGGTGGCGAGCTATCGCGTGGTCGATCCGCTGACCGTGGAGATCGTCACCAAGGCGCCGGACGCGACGCTGCCCTACCAGATCGCCTGGGTGATGATGTCCTCGCCCGCCCAGTGGGAGAAGCTCGGGCGGAGCTGGGACGCCTTCGCCAAGACCCCGTCCGGCACCGGCCCGTGGAAGCTGACCCTGTTCGCGCCGCGCGAGCGCGCCGAGATGGTCCCCTTCAAGGCGTACTGGGACAAGGCCCGCGTGCCCAAGCTCGACAAGCTCGTGCTGGTGCCGCTGCCCGAGGCCAACGCCCGCGTCGCGGCGCTCCGCTCCGGCCAGGTCGACTGGATCGAGGCGCCCGCGCCCGACGCCGTCGCCTCGCTGAAGGGCGCCGGCTTCACCATCGTCACCAACACCTATCCCCACAACTGGACCTGGCACCTGTCGCGGGTCGAGGGCTCGCCCTGGAACGACGTGCGCGTGCGCAAGGCCGCCAACCTCGCCATCGACCGCGAAGGCCTGAAGGAGCTGCTCGGCGGCCTTGCGGTGCCGGCCACCGGCTTCTTCCCGCCCGGCCACCAGTGGTTCGGCCACCCGACCTTCAAGGTGACCTACGATCCGGCCGCGGCCAAGAAGCTGCTCGCGGAAGCCGGCTACGGGCCGAACAAGCCCCTGAAGACCAAGATCGCGATCTCGGCCTCCGGCTCCGGCCAGATGCAGCCGCTGCCGATGAACGAGTTCGTGCAGCAGAACCTCGCCGAGGTCGGCATCCAGGTCGACTACGAGGTGGTCGAGTGGAACACGCTGATCAACATCTGGCGCGCCGGCGCCAAGGCCGACATCTCGCGCGGCGTGACGGGCATCAACTACTCGTACTTCATCCAGGACCCGTTCACCGGCTTCATCCGGCATCTCCAGAGCAACTTCGCGCCGCCGAACGGCACCAACTGGGGCTACTATTCCGACCCGGCGATGGACAAGCTGTTCGACCAGGTCCGCAACACCTTCGACAAGGCCGAGCAGACGGCGGTGCTGGAGAAGGTCCATGAGAAGTTCGTCGACGACGCGCTGTTCATCATGATCACGCACGACGTGAACCCGCGGGCGATGAGCCCGAAGGTGAAGGGCTTCGTCCAGGCGCAGAACTGGTTCCAGGACTTCTCGAACATCACCATCGCGACCGCGGGGCGCTGACGCGATCCCTCCCCCCGTCGCGGGGGAGGGGCCGGCCCACGCTCGCCCCCCCGGTCATCGGAACAAGGACACCCGGATCCGATGCTGCTCTACATCCTCAAGCGCCTCGTCGCCGTGACGCCCGTGGCGTTCGGGGTCAGCCTGGTCTGCTTCCTGCTGGTCCACCTCGCGCCGGGCGATCCCCTCAGCGCGATTCTGCCGGCGGACGCGACGCAGGCGACCATCGACGAGATGCGCGCCGCCTACGGCTTCGACAAGCCGCTGCCGGTGCAGTACGCGATCTGGCTCTGGCACGTGCTGCACGGCGACCTCGGCGTCTCGATCGCCACCGGCCGGCCGGTGCTCGGCGAGGTCTCGCGCGCGGTGGTCAACAGCCTGATCCTCGCCTCGGTCGCGACGCTGATCGGCTTCACCTTCGGCACCCTGTTCGGGTTCGTCGCCGGCTATCACCGCAACTCGATCCTCGACCGGGTCGCCTCCGCGATCTCGGTCTTCGGCGTCTCGGTGCCGCATTACTGGCTCGGCATGGTGATGGTGATCGTGTTCTCGGCCAACCTCGGCTGGCTGCCGCCGACCGGCGCCGGGCCCGACGGCTCCGGCAACTGGCGGCCCGATCTCGAGCACCTGCGCTTCATCATCCTGCCCGCCGTCACGATGTCGGTGATCCCGATGGGCATCATCGCCCGCACCGTGCGGGCGCTGGTGGCCGACATCCTCGCCCAGGACTTCGTCGAGGCCTTGCGCGCCAAGGGCCTCGACGAGGTCGGCGTGTTCAAGCACGTGGTCCGCAACGCCGCGCCGACGGCGCTCGCGATCATGGGCCTGCAGCTCGGCTACCTGCTCGGCGGCTCGATCCTGATCGAGACGGTGTTCGCCTGGCCCGGCACCGGCTTCCTCCTGAACGCCGCGATCTTCCAGCGCGACCTGCCCCTGCTCCAGGGCTCGATCCTGGTGCTGGCGATGTTCTTCGTCGCCCTCAACCTCCTCGTGGACGTGATGCAGACCGCACTCGATCCGCGCATCGAGCGGGCCTGAGCCCGAGGAAAGCATGACGTCATGACCGCACCCGTCACCGCCGCCACCATGGCCCTCGACGGCGGCATCGCCCCCGCGGCGTCCGAGGTCGAGCCCGACGCCTTCGTCGCCTCCCGCGGCTACTGGGGCCATGTCGGCCATCGCCTCGTGCGCGACCCCGTGGCGATCGCCGCCGGATTGGTGATCCTCGCCATCGTCGTCGTCGCGATCCTGTCGCCGTGGATCACGCCGATGGACCCGTATCGCGGCTCGATGCTGCGCCGCCTGAAGCCGGTCGGCGACGCAACCTACTGGCTCGGCTCGGACGAGCTCGGCCGCGACATGCTGAGCCGCCTGATGGTCGGCGCGCGGCTGTCGCTGTTCATGGGCGTGACGCCGGTGCTGATCGCCTTCGTGATCGGGTCGTCGATCGGCATCGTCGCCGGCTACGTCGGCGGCTGGACCAACACGATCCTGATGCGCACCATCGACGTGTTCTTCGCCTTCCCCTCGGTGCTGCTCGCCATCGCGCTCTCGGGCGCGCTCGGCGCCGGCATCTTCAACGCCATCGTCTCGCTCACCTGCGTGTTCGTGCCCCAGATCGCGCGGATCTCCGAGAGCGTCACCACCGGCATCCGGGCGCGCGACTACATCGACGCGGCGAGGCTGTCGGGCGCCTCGGCGCTGACGATCATGCGGGTGCAGGTGCTGGGCAACGTGGTCGGGCCGATCTTCGTCTATTCCACCGGCCTGATCTCGGTCTCGATGATCCTGGCCTCGGGCCTGTCCTTCCTCGGCCTCGGCGTGCGCCCGCCGGAGCCCGAATGGGGCCTGATGCTCAACACGCTGCGCACCGCGATCTACGTCAACCCGACGGTGGCGGCGCTGCCGGGGCTGGCGATCTTCATCGTCTCGATCTCGTTCAACCTGTTCTCGGACGGCCTGCGCAGCGCCATGGAGATCCGCCAGTGATCCCCACGGCTCGGCACCGCCCCCCTCTCATCCGCCCGACGTCGGCGAGCGCGCCCGCGCGTCGCCGCCCACGGGGCGGATCGCCGTCGCGGCATCAGCGCCCAGGGCAACACTCATGAGCGTCATCGTCCAGCCCGCCGACCTCGCGACCGCTTCGCTACGCGACCGCGGCGGCCCGGCCCAGCCGCTCCTGTCGGTCTCCGGCCTCGTCAAGCACTTCCCGGTGCGCAAGGGCGTCGGCGGCAAGAAGTCGGTCGTGCGCGCCGTCGACGGCGTCGACTTCTCGGCGCTCAAGGGCGAGACCCTCGGAATCGTCGGCGAATCCGGCTGCGGCAAGTCGACGACGGCCAAGCTCCTGATGGGCCTGATCGAGCGCGACCAGGGCGAGATGCTGTTCGACGGCGAGGCGGTGGGCAGCCGCGCGATGCCGTGGCGGACCTATCGCCGCCAGGTGCAGATGGTGTTCCAGGACAGCTACGCCTCGCTCAACCCGCGGATGACGGTGGAGGCCTCGATCGCCTTCGGGCCGACGGTCAACGGGGTCGGCAGCCGCGAGGCGATCGAGCGTGCCCGCGGATTGCTGGCCCGCGTCGGCCTGGAGCCGAAGCGCTTCGCCGGCCGCTACCCGCACGAGCTGTCCGGCGGCCAGCGCCAGCGGGTCAACATCGCCCGCGCCCTCGCGCTGGAGCCGCGGCTGATCCTCCTCGACGAGGCGGTCTCGGCCCTCGACAAGTCGGTGGAGGCGCAGGTGCTCAACCTGCTCCTCGACCTCAAGGCGGAGTTCGGGCTGACCTACCTGTTCATCAGCCACGACCTCAACGTGGTGCGCTTCATCTGCGACCGGGTGATGGTGATGTATCTCGGCCGCGTCGCCGAGCTCGGCCCCTCGGACACGGTGCTGGCCGAGCCCGCCCACCCCTACACCCAGGCGCTGCTCGCCTCGATGCCGTCGCTCGATCCCGACAACCGCACCGAGGCCGCCCTGCTCACCGGCGATCCGCCGAACCCGATCGACCCGCCGGACGGCTGCCGCTTCCATCCGCGCTGCCGGCTCGCCGAGCCGGTCTGCTCCGGCGTGACGCCGCCGCTCGCCCCGATCGCGCCGCTGCATCAGGCCGCCTGCCTCGCGCGCCAGCCGGGCTCGGGCCATTCCCTTGCTCCCGCTGCCGAGCAGGTGGCGGCATGAGCGCGAAGTTGAGCGCGGACATGAACGCGTCGGCCCCCGCGGTCGAGCTCACCGACCTCAAGGTTGGCTTCGGCAAGGTCGAGGTGGTCGACGGGGTCGACCTGCGGCTCGAGCGCGGCCAGGCCATGGCGCTGATCGGCGAGTCGGGCTCGGGCAAGAGCGTGACGCTGCGCGCGATCCTGCGCCTCTTCCCGGAAGGGCGCAGCCGCACGCGGGGCGGGATCTCGGTGGCGGGCCGCGACGTGCTCGCGCTGTCGAAGCGCGAGCTGGCGGATTTCCGCGGGCACGTCGCCTCGATGATCTTCCAGGAGCCGCTGCTCGCCTTCGACCCGGTCTACACCGTCGGCCGCCAGATCACGGAAGCGATCCGCCGCCACGAAAAGATCGATGCGGCGGGAGCCCGGCAGCGGGCGCTCGCGCTGTTCGAGCGCGTCCGCATCCCGAGCCCGGAGCGGCGCCTCGACGCCTACCCGCACGAGATGTCCGGCGGGATGCGCCAGCGCGCGATGATCGCGCTGGCGCTCGCCTGCCGGCCGCAGGTGCTGCTTGCCGACGAGCCGACCACGGCGCTCGACGCCACGGTGCAGATTCAGATCCTGCTGCTGCTGCGCGAGCTGCAGCGCGATCTCGGCCTGTCGATCATCCTGGTGACGCACGACCTCGGCGCCGCCGTCGAGGTCGCCGACCGGATCTCGGTGATGTATGCCGGCCGCATCGTCGAGACCGGCACCGCGCACCAGGTCGTGCTCGATCCGCACCACCCCTACACGATCGGCCTGCTGCGCAGCCGCGCGGAGGGGGCGCTGGCCAAAGGCGCGCGGCTCCAGACGATCCCGGGGAGCCCGCCGGACCTCGCCAACCGCCCGGCCGGATGCCCGTTCGCCCCGCGCTGCTTCCTCGCGATCGACAAGTGCCGCGAGACGCCGCCCTCGCTCAGCGTCGGCGACGGGCACCTCGCCGCCTGCTGGCGCACGGAGGAGGCGTCGGCCGCCTACCGCGCCGGGCCGCAGCCGGTGCGGGCCGAGGCGGCGGCCTGAGGGGAAACGCGGACGATCGGCCCGATCAGGCCTTCTTCCGGCCGGAGGGACCAGACTCGGCGTCCTGCGAAGGCGGAAACGGCTGACCGGCTGCGACGGCGACCCCTCGGTCCGATCCCGTCCGCCGAGAAATACCCGCCTCACGCGCCGTATCGGCTTCCGCATGCGGACCTGCGCCTGGATCATCCACGATGCGGGCCAGCACGTCATGCATGCGGGTCTGCCAACCGGGACCGGTCGCTTTGTAGGCATCGAGCACACGGCGATCGATCCGAAGCGTGAGTTGCACCTTGGGCGACGCGGCCCGCGGGCGTCCGCCGCGGTTTCTCGGAAGCGCGGCGTAGATATCCGGAGGCAGCTCGCGAGCCGGTCTCAACGCGGCGAGTTCCACGTCCGTCAGGTCGGGGTTGTCGGAGACCTCATCCCAATCCGCCTGGGAAAATGCCGGCGCGTCTGTCTTGCGATCCGAGACGATCATGGACGGCCCTTTCCTTCGGATTGGCGTAGCGCAAACTCACCAGGGCGATGGCTTCCGCCCCCAATGGCGAGACGATCACGACGACGACCAACCGGTCCCGCCATCGACCGATGATCTTGTAGCGGATGCGGCCGGTGCGGCTCGGCTGCGCGGGCAGGTAGACAGCATCCTCGCCATCGAAAGCGGTCTCGAACTCGGCGAAGTCGAGCCCATGCTTGAGGAGGTTCGCCTGCCGCTTCGCCTCGTCCCAGACCGCCGTCACGGGTTTATGTAACTCCGAAAACCATGAGGGACAATCCGGTCGGCTCGTTGGTGCCGCATCGGTCGGTTGTCGAACCCTCTAAAGCCGGATTCGGGATGCTAGCACAGGCGCGCGGTGCGGATGGCAAGGCGCGGGCCACGTCGCCTCATCCCCCGCCGGCGGCCCACAGGGTCGTCGCCAGGCGCGTCACCGCCGGCGCGATGGCGCGCTCGGGCACGGCGGCGTAGCCGAGCAGCAGGCCCGGCTCGGCCGTCATCGGGTCGGCATGGTAGGCCGAGAGCGCCACGGCCGCGATGCCGGCCTGCGCCAGGGCGGCGACGGCCGCGGCGTCGCCGAGCCGGGGCGGCCAGTCCGGACCGGGGCGGGCGACGAGGTGCATCCCGCCCTCCAGCGGCGCGACCGCGAGCAGGCCCGCGGCCCGGTCGCGGGCGGCGTCGAGCAGGGCGGCCTGCCGCCCGGCATGGAGCTTCCGCGTCCGGCGCAGGTGGCGTCCGAGATGGCCCTCGTCGATGAAGCGGGCGAGCGCGCCCTGGCCGAGGCCGGAGGGCGCCGGCCCGGTCTCCGCGAGCGCCCGCTGGACCGGGCCGGCGAGCCCCTGCGGCAGCACGAGGTAGCTCAGCTGCAGCGCCGGCAGCAGCACCTTGGAGAAGCTGCCGGCGTAGATCACCCGTCCGGTCCGGTCGAGCGCCCGCAGCGGCGGCAGCGGCCGGCCGGCATAGCGGTACGTGCCGCCGTAATCGTCCTCGACGATCCAGGCGCTTGTGGCCTCGGCCCAAGCGAGCAGCGCCAGCCGGTTCTCGAGGCTCATGGCGTGGCCCAGCGGATAGTGATGCGCCGGGGTCACCACGGCGAGGCGCGCGCCCATGGCGGCGCCGGCCCGGTCGATCGCGAGGCCGCCCGGCCCGACCGGGACGGGGGCGGGGCGCAGGCCGGCCTCCGCCAGCGCCGACGCGATGCCGGGAAACCCCGGATCCTCGACCAGAGCCGTCTCGCCCGGATCGAGCAGCAGCTGGGCGAGCAGCCGCAGGCTCTGGCGGATGCCCGCCGTCACGATCACCTCGTCGGCCGTGCAGGCGACGCCGCGGGTGGCGGCGAGGTAGGCCGCGGTGGCGGCGCGCAGGCGCGGGTCGCCGAGGGGATGGGGCGGCGGGGCGCCGTCGCGCCACTCGGTCTGGAGCAGGCGCCCGAAGGTCGCGAACGGGAAGGCGTCGGCGGCCGGCCGCCCGAGGGCGAAGGCATCCGGCGCGACCGGCGCGGAGAACCACGCCCGCGCCGACGACGCCATCAGGGCCGTCCCGCGCCGCGACAGCACGGGCGGTGCCGGGAAGGACCCGGCGGCCTCGGGCGGGCTCGCGACGGCGAGGGTGTCGTCGGGGAGGATGGCGGCCACGCGGGTGCCGGAGCCCCCGCGGGCCGTCAGGTAGCCTTCGGCGACCAGCTGCTCCAGCGCGGCCAGCACGGTGCCGCGGGCGCATCCGAGATCCTCGGCCAGCGCCCGCGAGCCGGGGAGGCGGGCGCCGCGGGCGATCCGGCGTTCCAGGATCGCCCGGCGAAGCGCGTCGCCGATGCGCGCCTGCAGCGGCAGCGCCCCGCCGGGCGCGAGATCGAGCACGAGGGGGAGGGCGCTCGCGTCCCCGGGAGGGCTCGCCCCCGCCGTTTCCCTCTCCGGGTCCTTGCGCACGAAGTGGTCCAGTCGCTTGCGTGAAACCGGATCTTTTGCCTGGACCGGAGATCGGTCAAGCACGGGCCTCCACCGGTCCGGAGCGCCGCGATGTACCAGCCACCGCATTTCCGAGAGGACGACCTCGGGGCGCAGCATGCCCTGATCCGCGCCCATCCCCTCGGGCTCCTGGTCACCGCCGGTCCGGGGGGCCTGATGGCGAACCCGATCCCGTTCCTGATCGACGGCGCGGCGTCCGAACGGGGGACGCTGCGCGCGCACCTGGCGCGGGCCAACCCGCAATGGCGCGAGCTGGCGCAGGTCGCGGAATGCCTCGTGGTGTTCCAGGGTCCCCAGGGCTACGTCACCCCGTCCTGGTACGCGACCAAGCGCGAGACCGGGAAGGTGGTGCCGACCTGGAACTACGCCACCGTCCACGCCTGGGGTCGGCCGCTTGTGGTCGACGACCCCGACTGGCTCCGCCGCCAGATCGCCGAACTCACCGACCAGCGCGAGGCGTCGCGGCCCGAGCCCTGGTCGGTGGACGACGCGCCCAGACCCTTCACCGACGCGCAGGTGAAGGGCATCGTCGGGATCGAGATCCCGGTCGCGCGCATCGCCGGCAAGTGGAAGCTCAGCCAGAACCGGCCGGAGGCCGACCGCGCCGGCGTGGTCGCGGGTTTTCGCGCGGCGGGCGGCCGGGAGGATATGGCGGCGGACATGTCAGCACACATGGCCGACCTGGTGCAGGAACGGAGCGGACGATGAGCGCGCGCGAGAACAGCTTCGGCCAGCCGATCGGGCCGGCCCTGCCCGACTGGCGCCCGCGCCCGCTGCCGCCGCGGGAGGCGATGCAGGGACGCACCTGCCGGGTCGAGCCGCTCGATGCGGAGCGCCATGGCGCCGACCTGTTCTCGGCCTTCTCCGCGGCGCCGGACCGGCGGGGCTGGACCTATCTCGGCAACACCCTGCCGGAGACGGAGGGGGCCTACCGGGCCGAGCTGGCGGCGATGGCGGCCGGCGCCGACCCGCTGTTCCACGCGGTCGTCGATGCCGGCACCGGCCGGGCGGTCGGGATCGCGTCGTACCTGCGCATCGATCCGGCCAACGGCGTCATCGAGGTCGGGCACCTGCACTTCTCGGCCCTGCTGGCGCGGCGGCCCGCCGCGACCGAGGCCATGGCCCTGATGATGGCCCGCGCCTTCGACGAGCTCGGATACCGCCGCTACGAGTGGAAGTGCGACGCCCTCAACGCGCCCTCGCGCGCGGCGGCCCTGCGCTACGGCTTCACCTTCGAGGGCGTCTTCCGCAACGCCGTCGTGGTGAAGGGCCGCTCGCGCGACACCGCCTGGTTCTCGGTCACCGACGCCGAGTGGCCCCGGGTGAGGGCGGCGTTCGGGGCCTGGCTCGCCCCCGACAACTTTTTCGAAGACGGGCGGCAGCGGCGATCCCTCGCTGATCTGCGAGCGGGCTGATCCCGGCTCAGCCCCCCGCGCGGGCCGCCCTGACGAAGGCGGCGATGCGGTCGGGATCCTTCACGCCCGGGCCCGCCTCGACGCCCGAGGAGACGTCGACCGCGGTGGCGCCGGTGCGGGCGAGCGCCGCGGCGACGCTGACCGCGTCGAGGCCGCCCGACAGCATCCAGCCGGCGGGAAGGTCCGCCCCGGCGAGCAGATCCCAATCGAAGGCGCGGCCGTTGCCGCCGGGCAGCGCGGCTCCGGGCGGCGGCTTGGCGTCGAGGAGCAGGCGGTCGGCGACGGCGTAGGCCGCGATCCGATCGAGGTCGACGCGGGTCGCGACGCCGATGGCCTTCATCACCGGGCGGCCGGCGAGGCGGCGGATTTCGCCGACGCGCCCCGGGGTCTCGGAGCCGTGCAGCTGGATCAGGTCGGGATCGATCGCCTCCATCGCGGCGGCGAGCGCGGCATCGTCCGGATCGACCAGCAGCACGACGCGCTCGGCCCTGCCGCGGGCCTGCTCGGACAGGGCGCGGGCCGTGTCGAGGCCGACATGGCGCGGGCTCTTTTCGAACCGCACGAGGCCGATCCAGTCGGCCCCGGATTCCAGCGCGGCGGCCAGCGTCTCGGGCGTGCTCAGGCCGCAGATCTTGACGCGAATCGACATGGCCCGGGAACCGGAATCGCGCGTCAGCGCGGGGCCGGCAGCGCGGTCCGCCCCGGCAGCGTCAGGCCGGTGCCGGGCTCCGGCGGGGCGTAGGCCTTCAGCCGCTCGGTCTCGCCTTCGAGTCGGCGGATCTCGCGGCCGCGGTGGCGGACCTGGCGGCGCGCCTTGCCCTGCCCGAGCCAGGCGAAGATGCCGCCGACGACGATGCCGAGCGCCACGGCGCCGAACAGGATCGCGTAAAGGGGCAGCGTCACGCTGAACACCGGATCGGGCGAGAACGGATCGAGCGAGACGCGGACGGGATCGCGGTTGGCGACCGCGAGCAGGATCACCAGGACCGCGATGGGCAGCAGCACCAGACTCTTGAGGAAGCGGACCATCGATCTCTCCGAACCGTTCTTAACCGTGCTGCGGATGGCCCGAGGGGCCATCCGCGATCCGCCGCACCGGCGGCGACGCGGCCGCCCGGCATCCCGCGGCGCCCTACTCGGCCGCGGACTGGCTCTCGCCGATCCCGGCCGCGTTGAGGCGCAGGCGCATCTCCTTGCCGGTCTTGAACACGGGGATGGCCTTTTCCGACACGGCAACGGCCGCACCCGTGCGCGGGTTGCGCCCGCGGCGCGCATCCCGGCGCTTCACCGAGAACGCGCCGAAGCCGCGCAGCTCGACCCGGTCGCCCCGTGCCAGCGCGTCGGCGATCGTGTCGAGGATCGCGTTGACCAGCGTCTCGACGTCCCGCTGGTAGAGGTGCGGGTTCTGCTCGGCGATCTTGAGGACGAGCTCCGACTTGATCATGGCGTCTGGTCTTCTCGAAGTTCCGGGGCGCGAATCCTGATGGATCGCACCGATCAGGGCGCGGCGGACGGGCTCGGGCGCCACAGCACGAGCATGCCGCCCCGGGTGACGGCCCCCGCCTCGGCCCCGGCCTCGGCCAACCGGGCGGACAGGCCGTCGAGCCCGAGGAGGTCGGCACCGAGGCCGAGCGCCGAGAACAGGCCGAAGCCCTGGCCGGAAGCCGGCTTCCAGTCGGTCACCGGCAGGTTCTTGGGCACCTTGCGCGCGCTCTCGAGCCAGGCGATCGCCTGCCGCTCGCTGCCGAGCTCGTCCACGAGCTTCAGCGGCACGCTCTGGCGGCCGCTGAACACCCGGCCGTCGGAGACCGTGGCGACCTGGGCGCCGTCCATCCCGCGCCGCTCGGCCACGAGGTTCTTGAACCAGGCGTAGGTGTCGCCGACCACCGCCGCGAGGGCGGCGCGCGCCTCCGGCGAGGTCGGGGTGAAGCCCGACGGCTCGGCCTTGAGCGGCGAGGACTTCACCGATTCGACCTTCACGCCGACCTTGTCGAGCAGCCCCGACACGTCCGGATACTGGAACAGCACGCCGATCGAGCCAACGAGCGAGGTCTCGCGCGCGACGATGTGGTCGGCGGCGATCGCGGTGATGTAGGCGCCCGAGGCCGCGGTGCCGTCGACGAAGGCGACGATCGGCTTCTTCTCGGCCAGCGCCCGCAGGTTGCGGAACAGCTCCTCGGAGCCGGTGGTGGTGCCGCCGGGCGAGTTGATCGAGACCACCACGCCCTCGACGGCGGCGGATTCGCCGACCCGCTTCATCAGCTTGGCGGTGGCCTCGCTGCCGGAGATGAAGCCCGAGATCGAGATGCGGGCGATCTGCGGCTTCACCGCACCGAACAGCCCGTCCTCCGTTCCGGCGCGGACCCGCAGGCCGACCGCGCCGACGGCGACGACGAGGCCGCCGATGCCGACGACGCGCCACAGGGACAGCTTGCGGCGCAGCCGCCGCCGGTCGATCAGGAGTTCGGCGTCGGCTGCCATGCGATGGTCTGCTCCCTCACGGTCCCGGCCGCGCGGGCCGGCCGGTTCTCAGCCCACCCGCAGACCGATGCCCGGGGCAGGGCGCACGAGGCTCACGTGCCGCGACGCGGTCCGCACCTTAGGCAGCGGTACAGACCAAGTCCTTGGCAGGCTTGAGCTCGTGGGCGCCGGGCGGTTGCCCGCGAGCGGTGTTCTAGCCCTGCCGGACACGGACCGGCAAGGGGCGCAGGGGGCCAAAACCGCATCGCCTTGCGGTTGCGCCGCGCCTGTCATGGGCCGCCGGATCGTCTTGCCCCGCCAAACGAAAGGCCCGCGCCGGACGGGTGTCCGGCGCGGGCCTTCGATCGACCGGGACCTGACGGCCGCCCGGATGGACCGGGCGGCCGGCATGGACCGGACTACTTCTCCTCGACGTCGTCGCTGGTGCGGGCCTTCTTGAAGGCTGCACCGAGGATGTCGCCGAGCGAGGCACCCGAATCGGCGGAGCCGAACTGGGCCATCGCCTCCTTCTCCTCGGCGACTTCCAGCGCCTTGATCGACAGCTGGACGCGGCGCGCCTTGCGGTCGAACTGGATGACGCGGGCGTCGAACTTCTCGCCGGCGGCGAAGCGCTCGGGGCGCTGGTCGCCGCGGTCGCGGGCGAGCTCGGCGCGGCGGATGAAGGTCGACATGTCGGTGTCGACGATCTTCACCTCGATGCCCGAATCCTTCACCTCGACGACCTCGCAGGTGACGATCTGGCCCTTCTTGACGTCGCCGGCCTCCGCGAAGGGGTCGCCGCCGATCTGCTTGATGCCGAGCGAGATGCGCTCCTTCTCGACGTCGACGTCGAGAACCTGCGCCTTGACCATGTCGCCCTTCTTGAACTCCTCGATCACCTGCTCGCCGGGACGGTTCCAGTCGAGGTCCGACAGGTGGACCATGCCGTCGACGTCGCCTTCGAGGCCGATGAACAGGCCGAACTCGGTCTTGTTCTTGACCTCGCCCTCGACCTCGGAGCCGACGGGATGCTTCTCGTTGAAGGCCTCCCACGGGTTCTGCAGGGTCTGCTTGAGGCCGAGCGAGATGCGGCGCTTGACCGGATCGACCTCGAGGATCTGCACTTCCACTTCCTGCGAGGTGGAGACGATCTTGCCGGGATGGACGTTCTTCTTGGTCCAGCTCATCTCGGAGACGTGGATCAGGCCCTCGATCCCCGGCTCGAGCTCCACGAAGGCGCCGTAGTCGGTGATGTTGGTGACGCGGCCCTTGAGCTTGGCGTCGACCGGATAGCGCTGGGCGATGCCCTCCCACGGATCGGCGAGCAGCTGCTTGATGCCGAGCGAGATGCGGTGGGTCTCGTGGTTGATCTTGATGATCTTGACCTTGACCGTCTGGCCGATGGTCACGACCTCGGACGGATGGTTCACGCGGCGCCACGCCATGTCGGTGACGTGGAGCAGGCCGTCGATGCCGCCCAGATCCACGAACGCACCGTACTCGGTGATGTTCTTGACGACGCCGTCGATGACCTGCCCCTCCTCGAGGTTGGCCACCAGCTCGGAGCGCTGCTCGGCGCGGCTCTCCTCGAGGACGGTGCGGCGCGAGACGACGATGTTGCCGCGGCGGCGATCCATCTTGAGGATCTGGAACGGCTGCGGGGTGCCGAGCAGCGGGGTCACGTCGCGCACCGGGCGGATGTCGACCTGGGAGCGCGGCAGGAACGCCACGGCGCCGTCGAGGTCGACGGTGTAGCCGCCCTTGACCTGGTTGAAGATCGTGCCGGAGACGCGCTCGTTGGCCTCGAAGGCCTTCTCGAGCTTGACCCACGACTCCTCGCGGCGCGCCTTGTCGCGCGAGATGACGGCCTCGCCGAGCGCGTTCTCGATGCGGTCGACGTAGACCTCGACCTCGTCGCCGACGGCGAGGTCGCCCTCGCGGCCGGGGCCGTTGAATTCCTTGAGGGCGACGCGACCCTCGGTCTTGGCGCCGATGTCGATGACCGCGACGTCCTTCTCGATCGCGACGACGCGACCCTTGACGACGGAGCCTTCGGTGATCTCGTGTTGGAGGAACGATTCCTCGAGCAGCGCCGCGAAGTCGTCGCGGTAGGCGTCGCGCTGCAGAGCGGTACCAGCAGTCATTCTGTCTCCTGAACGGGCATCCCTCAAGGGATGCCCTCACGTCGGCGGCTCGTGTTGCGAACGCCCCCGTTGCCGCTGCCGCTCCGGATGGGGGAGCGACCGATCCGAAAATGGGATCGGCTTGCCGACGCGTTCGTACGGTGTCCGAGGGCGGTCGTCCCGGGGCGGCGCGGCGCAACACGAGAACACGCGCGTGCGGTCGGCCCGGAAGGACGCCGGCTCTCTACAGCAACGGGCCCTGAAGTTCAACAGAAACGGATGTCGGCACGAAAATGGGCCCGCTTCCTTCGAAGCAGGCCCACGCCTTCGGTCCGGAGACTTGAGCCCCCCCGGGTACGATCTAGTCTTCGTCGTCGTCCGCCGGGCGGACGCCCTTGAGCTTGGCGAAGACCGAATCGGCGTTGATCCGCTCCTCGCGGCCGCCGTGGCGGTGCTCGTCGGCCTCGGGCGCCTCGTCGCGGGTGGAGACCTCGGTCGGCAGGAGCGAGGCTCCCGAATCGGCGGCGAGCGCGGCCGGCCGGTCCTTGGCGGCGCGCTGGACCTCGAAGTCGAGGTCGATCTGGGTGCACAGGCCGAGCGTCACCGGGTCCATCGGCTGCAGCGAGCCGGAATTCCAGTGCGAGCGCTCGCGGATCTGCTGGATCGTCGACTTGGTGGTGCCCACGAGCCGGATCACCTGCGCGTCCTTCAGCTCGGGGTGGTTGCGCAGCAGCCAGAGGATCGCGTTCGGGCGGTCCTGGCGGCGCGACAGCGGGGTGTAGCGCGGCCCCTTGGTGGTGCGCTTGACCTCGGGCAGCTTCACCTTCGAGACCGCGACCTTGAGCTTGTAGGCCGGCGACTTCTGCGCCTTCTCGATCTCGTCGCGGGTGAGCTGGCCCGCGGTGATCGGATCGAAGCCCTTGATCCCGGCGGCGACCTCGCCGTCGGCGATGCCCTTCACCTCCAGCGGGTGCAGCTTGCAGAAATCGGCGATCTGCTCGAAGGCGAGCGAGGTGTTCTCGACCAGCCAGACGGCGGTCGCCTTGGGCATCAGCGGACCCTGGGTCATGTTTCGCACGGGCTCCAAAACCGACGCGTGGACGGACGGGGCCGGGCATCGGTCCGCAGGCTCCGGACCGCTCGATCCGAAAGTCCCGTCTCACGCATTCAAAAGGGGAATGACCTTGTATACGCGGGGCCGCCGGAGGGCGCAATCGACTCGACGGCCTGCGACCGGGCGATCGTCGGGCGGCGCCGGGTCGAAGAACCGGCCCCGGCCCTCCGGTCCGTCCGTGTCGGGCGAAGGGTTTCAGGGCGTTCGACCGTGGCCGGGCAAGCAACGCGAGGGGACACTACCCTGAATTGTAGTAATTCGGCGTCGAGAATTTCGGGGTTCCGCCGGAAGACTTGACTTCGCGTCGTTCTCATGACGTACCGCCCGCGATGCCCGTCCCCCTCCGCACCGTCCTGTTCCGCCTGCACTGGGCGCTCGGCCTCACCGCCGGTCTCGTCCTCGCCGTGGTCGGCGTCACCGGCGCGATGATGAGCTACGAGGAGGCCATCGTCGATCTCGCCAATGCCGACCGTGCGCGGATCGCGGTCCTGGACCGGCCGCATCTCGGCCCGGAGGCGCTGGTCGCGCGACTCGGCGCGCAGCGCCCGGGCCTCAGGGTGAGCACGCTGACGATCGCCGGCGACCCGGCGATCGTCCCCCGCGTGCGCTTCGCCGACGACACGTCCGGCGCGCGGCCGCCCTCGGTCTACCTCGATCCCTACGACGGCACGCTGCGCGGCGAGATCCGCGGCGAGGCGACCTTCGCGACGATCCGCGGCCTGCACCGGTGGCTGCTCCTGCCCGGGGAGGGCAGGGGCTGGGGTCGGACGATCACCGGGGCGGCGGCGGTGGCGCTGCTCGCGTTCCTCGCCACCGGCCTGTACCTGCGCTGGCCCAAGGTCCACGCCTGGCGGATCTGGCTGAGGCCGAGTCTGCGCCGGCCGGGGCGCCCGCGCTACTGGTCGCTCCACGCCGTCGCCGGCACCTGGCTGCTGCCGGTCTACGCCGTGATCGCGCTGACGGGGCTGTGGTGGTCCTACGAGCCGTACAGGTCGGCCGCGACCCGGCTCCTCACGGGCAAGGCGCCCGAGGCGCGCGCGGACCGCGCGGCCGGGCGCAAGGCGGGAGAGAGGCAAGGCGAGGCGAGCCCGGTCGGGAGCACCGAGAACCCGCTCGCCCTGGACAGGGCCTGGGCCGCGTTCCGGGCGGAGGAGGGCGCGTCGGCGGCGCTCGCGACCGTGACGCTGCCGGGGCGCGACGCGACGCGGATCCGCATCCGCTGGATCGCCGCGGCGTCCGACGCCCCGAAGGCGCGCAACGAATCGACCTTCGACGCCGCGACCGGCGCCCGCCTCTCGCGCGTGCGCTTCTCCGACGAGGCGCTCGGCCGGCAGATCGCCGAGTCCATGCTCGAGGTCCATCGCGGGCGCTTCTTCGGTGGGGTCTTCGCCCTGGTCTTCTGCCTCGCCGCGCTCATGATGCCGCTGCTCGCGATCACCGGCCTCGTGCTCTACGTCCTGCGCCGGCGTGCCGGGGCCGCGCGACGGTCGGCGCCGCGCGGCCCCGGTCTCGTCGCCGAACCGCGGCCTTGAGACGGGCCGGCGGAGGGAGTAGGTCTGAGGGCACCGGAGCCGTGCCCGGCATCATGCCTTCGCGACCTTGCCTTCGGGGGCTGCCCTGGTTTCCGTGAGACCGCCGACCACGCTGCCGCCGTTCGAGCCGGACCCCGCGGGCCCCCGCCCCCGCGTGAGCGCGCGCGGACGGCTGCGGACGTACTTCCTCACCGGCATCATCGTCGCGGGGCCGCTGGCGATCACCGCCTACATCACGTGGTGGATCATCACGCTGATCGACGGGTTCGTGAAGCCGCTGGTGCCGGCGAGCTACCTGCCGGACCATTACCTGCCGTTCTCGATCCCGGGGCTGGGCATGCTCATCGCCTTCGTGGCGGTGACCCTGCTCGGCTTCCTCACGGCGAACCTCGTCGGGCGCAGCGTGATCGAGTTCGGCGAGGTGCTGCTGGCGCGCACGCCCGTGATCTCGGGGCTCTACAAGGGCCTGCGGCAGATCTTCGAGACGCTGTTCTCCGCCAACGGAACCTCCTTCCGCACGGTCGGCCTCGTCGAGTTCCCGGTGAAGGGAACCTGGTCGGTGGTGTTCCTGTCGGCGCCGGCCGCGCCCGACGTCCAGGCGGCGCTTCCCGGCGGCAAGGGAGAAGCAGGGGAGGACGGCCGCAACGACTATGTCGGCGTGTTCCTGCCCTGCGCGCCGAACCCGACCACGGGGTTCTTCTTCTACCTGCCGCGCACCGACATCATCGAGGTCGGGATGAGCGTGGACGATGCGGCCAAGCTGGTGATGTCGGCCGGCGTCATCCAGCCGGACGATCCGCAGGCCCGGCTTCAGGCCATGGCCGCGACCCTGCGGACGGCGCAGGGGCTCGCGCCCGAGACGTCGCGGGAGACGCCGCCGGCAGGCGCCGCCCCGCGTCGCGAAACGGTCTGACTCAGGAGGCGCTGGCGGTGACGACGGTCTTCGGCGTCGCCGCGAGGCGGTTGCCGCTCATCCAGCCGGTCGAGGTCTCGGCGGCCAGCAGGAGCGCCAGGGCGAAGCAGAGGCCGTTGGCAGCGATCCAGAGGGGCCGCGCGGCCCGGCGAACCGCGATACCCACGTCGGAAGCCTGCTCGGAGGCGGCGTCGGAGATCGGCAGCAGCCAGGGCTCGTGAGCGAGGGACTGCCATCCCTCGGAAGACCCCGGCAGGCGTTGGAACGGTCCGGTCAGCATCGCTGTCCTCCATCTTTCCCGTGACGGCCTGAACGAATCAGCCTTTCATTCAGGTTCAGTTAAGATTGAAACATGGCCACTGCAAGGCATGCTCGGCAACGTGGGCCTCTCAACCGCGTCCGGGCCGATCGTGTTCCCTCCCCGGATCGATGATTTGCTCGCGGCGCCGGGATGCGCGCCCCGCTCTGTATCGCCCGCCCCGATCGAAGCCATTGCGCCGGGCGCCCCGTCCCTTATCTCGCCGGGCACGATCTCACGCGAGGAAGAGGCGACGACGATGCCGAAGGCGATACGCGTTCAGGATTACGGCGGCCCCGAGGTGATGGCCTACGAGGACGTGCCGACGCCGCAGCCCGGCCCCGGCCAGATCCGCATCCGCGCCGGCGCGATCGGCGTCAACTTCATCGACATCTACTTCCGCTCCGGCGCCTACAAGGCGGCACAGCTGCCGTTCACCCCGGGCAAGGAGGTCGCCGGGACCGTGACGGCGGTCGGCGAGGGCGTGACCGGGTTCTCGGTCGGCGACCGGGTCGCCACCGGATCGGGGGAGGGCACCTACGCCGAGGAGCCGCTGATCGCGGCCTCGGCCGCCGTGCACGTGCCGGACGGGATCGACGATTCGACCGCCGCCGGCATGATGCTGAAGGGGCTCACCGCCGAGTACCTGCTGCACCGGACCTATGCGGTGAAGCCGGGCGACACGATCCTGTGGCACGCGGCCGCCGGCGGCGTCGGCCTGATCGCCTGCCAATGGGCCAAGCACCTCGGCGCCACCGTCATCGGCACCGCCGGCTCGGCCGACAAGGCGGAGCTCGCCCGCGCCCACGGCTGCGACCACGTCATCCTCTACCGCGAAGAGGACGTGGCGGCCCGCGTCCGCGAGATCACCGACGGCAAGGGCGTCCCGGTGGTCTACGACGGCGTCGGCCAGGACACGCTGATGGGTTCGCTCGATTCGCTGGCCCCGCTCGGCCTGCTCGCGAGCTTCGGCTCCGCCTCCGGCCCGATCAAGGCGCTCGACCTCGGCCTGCTCGCCGCCAAGGGCTCGCTCTACGTGACGCGCCCGACCCTGTTCACCTACGCGAGCCGCCCGGAGATCCTGGCCGAGATGGCGAAGAACCTGTTCTCGGTGGTGCAGAGCGGGGCGGTCAGGATCCCGGTCAACCGGACCTACAAGCTGTCGGAGGCCCAGCAGGTCCACCGCGACCTCGCCGGCCGCGAGACCACCGGCTCGACGGTGATGGTCCCGTGATCCCGGGATCGCCGGGTCGGAGGATCCCGGGCGGACGCCGTTCCGCCGAAGCCGGGGGCTGCCCGTGACGGTCGGCGCGGCCGAGGCCCTGCTCGTCGTCGACGTGCAGCACGACTTCCTGCCCGGCGGCGCGCTCGCAGTGCCCGACGGCGACGCCGTCGTCGCGCCGATCCGGGCGCTGGCCGCGCGGTTCCGGACCCTGGTGCTGACGCAGGACTGGCACCCGGCCGGGCACGTCTCGTTCGCGAGCGCGCATCCGGGCCGGGCGCCGTTCGAGACGGTGCGGCTGGCCTACGGCGAGCAGGTGCTGTGGCCTGACCACTGCGTGCAGGGCAGCGCCGGGGCGGCGCTCGCCCCCGGCCTCGACCTGCCCGGCGCCGCCCTCGTCCTGCGGAAGGGCCTGAGCCCCGGAGTCGACAGCTACTCGGCCTTCGTCGAGGCCGACGGGACGCCGACGGGGCTCGCCGGCTACCTGCGCGAGCGCGGCGTCCGGCGCGTGGTCCTGTGCGGGCTCGCCACCGATTACTGCGTCGCCTGGAGCGCCCTCGATGCGCGCGCGGCAGGCTTCGAGGCCGCCGTCGTCGCGGACGCGACACGGGCGATCGACCAGGGCGGATCGCTCGCCGCCGCCTGGGCACGGATGGAAGCCGCCGGAATCGGCAGGGCGACGAGCGCCGACGTCACGGGATCGTAGGCCCCGAAGGCGCTCGGAGCCTCGGACGGCGCGCGTCCCGAAACGGTCAGTTCGCGGTGCGGTCGCGCATGCGGTAGGTGCCGCCGGGGTCGCGCTCGAACATCTCCGGGATGCCGGCGTGGCGCAGGCTCTCGCCCGAGGTGTCGGGCACCAGGTTCTGCTCGGACACGTAGGCGACGTACTCGGTCTCGGCGTTCTCGGCGAGCAGGTGGTAGAACGGCTGGTCCTTGCGCGGACGCGCCTCCTCGGGGATCGCCAGCCACCAATCCTCGGTGTTGTCGAACACCGGGTCGACATCGAACACGATGCCGCGGAACGGGTAGATCCGGTGGCGCACCACCGCGCCGATCCCGAACTTGGCGATGCGCAGTCTCGATTCGGTCGGTCGCGGGTCGGTCATGGCCTGATCCATCATGACGGATCAGATAGGCGCGGATGGCGGGCTTGTCACCGGGTTCCGGGGGCGGTGCATCGGAACCGACCCGCGTCGCGGGTCGCCCGCGCCCGTGCGGCCGGCGTGATCGAGGCGAGCCTCACCCGCCGGCGGGGAGGGCGATCCCGAGCTCGGCGGCGATCCTGCGTGCGGTCGCCTCCCGCCGCGCGGTGATCTCGGCGACGCCGGTGCGCGCCCGCTCGAGGATCGCGGCCGGGGCGGTCCGCGGCGTGCCGCTGTCGAAGGGCGGCTCGGGGGCGTATTCCATGCCGAGCTGGATCGCCTGGGCGACCTCCGGGCCGCGCAGCTCGGCCGCAAGCTGCAGCGCGCCGTCGATGCCCGCGGTGACGCCGGCCGCGAACACCCACGACCCGTCGACCACGACGCGCCGGTCGACGGGCTGCGCGCCGAAATACGGCAGCAGCGCGAAGGCGCTCCAATGCGTCGTCGCCCGGCGCCCCCTCAGCAGCCCGGCACCGCCGAGGAGCAGGGCGCCGGTGCAGACCGAGAAGACGTGCCCGGCTCCCCCCGCCTGCCGCCGGATCCAGCCGAGCACGGCCTCGTCCCGCATCAGCGCCTCCTGGCCGAAGCCGCCGGGCACGTGCAGCACGTCGAGCTGCGGCGCATCGGCCAAGGCCGCGTCGGGGGTGAGCCGCAGGCCGCGGACGTCGCGCACGCTCTCGGGGGTCGGGGCGTAGATCCGGTAGGTCGCGTTCGGGATGCGGGACAGCACCTCGAACGGGCCGGTGAGGTCGATCTGGTCCAGCCCCTCGAACAGGAGCGAGCCGATCTGCAGGTGGGTCTCGGGGGGGATCATCGCGGGGTCTCCGTGGTGGACAGGGACACCCTAAAGCCTCAAGATCTGGCCGGGATGCCAGACGACCCTCGTTTCCAGCCAGATGCCGCTCGAACCCATACCGTTCGAACCCATGCCGGATCGCCCCGCATCGTCGAGGTGCTGGCCTTTCCGTCCGTGCAACTGCTCGACGTGGCCGGTCCGCTGCAGGTCTTCGCGACGGCCAACGAGCAGGCACGGGGCTCGCGGCCCTACGCGCCGCGTGTGGTCGGCTGGGGCGACGGCGCGCTGACCTCGTCCGCGGGCCTGCGGCTGGCGGTCGACCCCCTGCCCGACCGCGACGCCCCGCTCGACACGCTGATCGTCGCCGGCGGCCCCGGCGTCGTCGCGGCCTCGGCCGACGCGGACCTCGTCGACTGGATGCGGGCGCGGGCGGCGCGGGCGCGGCGGGTCGCCTCGGTCTGCACCGGCGCCTTCCTGCTCGGGGCGGCAGGGCTCCTCGACGGGCGCCGGGCGGCCACCCACTGGGCCCATTGCGAGCGGCTCGCCGAACTCTATCCGCTGGCGCGCGTCGAGCCGGACCCGATCTTCGTGCAGGACGGCCCGGTCTGGTCCTCGGCGGGGATCACCGCCGGCATCGACCTGGCGCTGGCGCTGGTGGAACAGGATCTCGGCCGTGCGCTGGCGCTCGGCGTCGCCCGCCATCTCGTGATGTTCCTCAAGCGCCCCGGCGGGCAGGCGCAGTTCAGCGCGGCGCTCGCGCTCCAGGCCGGCGACGACCGGTTCGACGCCCTCCATGCCTGGATCCGGGAGAACCTGGCCGGCGACCTCTCGCTTCCGGCGCTGGCGGCGGTGGCGGGCATGAGCGAGCGCAGCCTCGGCCGGCACTACCGCGCGGCGACCGGGCTGACGCCGGCCAAGGGGGTGGAGCGCCTGCGGGTGGAGGCGGCGCAACGGGCGCTGTCCGAGACCAGGCGCCCGGTGAAGCGCATCGCGCAGGCCTGCGGCTTCGGCTCGGAGGAAACCATGCGCCGCAGCTTCCTGCGGCTCGTCGCTGCGCTGCCGCAGGATTACCGAAGCCGGTTCGGGCCGTGACGGCTCATGCCGGACCTCATGGGCGAGAACCCGTGAGGTCCGGCGGAGAGCCGCCGCCCCGCGGTCGCGGGGGCCAAGCCTCGATGCGTCGGGCTCATCGAGGTCTGGTCATCAGCCGAGCTTGTACACCGCGGCCAGCTCCGGGTCCTTGGCCGCCACGAGCTTGGCCAGGTCGACGATGACCTTGGCCTGCTTCCAGGTGGCGTCATCCTGCATCTTGCCGTCGAGCATCACCGCGCCGGTGCCGTCGGGCATCGCCGCGACGATGCGGGCGGCGAAGGCCACCTCGTCCGGATCGGGGGCGAAGACGCGCTTGGCGATGGCGACCTGGTTCGGATGCAGCGTCCAGGCGCCGGCGCAGCCCATGAGGAAGGCGTTGCGGAACTGGACCTCGCAGGCCGGGCCGTCGGAGAAGTCGCCGAACGGGCCGTAGAAGGCCTTGATGCCGTTGGCCATGCAGGCGTCGACCATCTTCGCGATGGTGTAGTGCCAGAGGTCCTGCTGGGCGGAGGCGCGGGCGACGCCCTCGCCGGCCGGGTCGGCGATCACGCGGTATTCCGGGTGGCCGCCGCCGACGCGGGTGGTCTTCATGCCGCGGGACGCCGCCAGGTCGGCGGGGCCGAGGCTCATGCCGTGCATGCGGGGCGACGCGCAGGCGATGGCGTCGACGTTGGCGACGCCTTCGGCCGTCTCCAGGATCGCGTGGATCAGGATCGGCTTCGTCACGCCGTGGCGCGCCTCGAGCTGGGCGAGCAGCTGGTCGACGTAGTGGATGTCCCACGGGCCCTCGACCTTGGGAATCATCACTACGTCGAGCTTCGAGCCGACGGCGGCCACGAGCTCGAACAGGTCGTCGAGAAACCACGGCGAGTTCAGCGCATTGATGCGGCTCCACAGGCCGGTGCCGGTCGCCGAGAAGTCGGTCGCCTGCGCCATCTGGACGAAGCCCTTCCGGGCCGCCTCCTTCTGGTCCATCGGCACCGCGTCCTCGAGGTTGCCGAGCACGACGTCGACGGTCGGCGCGAGCTCCGGCACGCGGGCGCGGACCTTGTCGTTGTGGGGCGGCACGAAGTGGATCATCCGCTCCAGCCGCACCGGCAGCTCGCGGAAGGGCTCGGGCGCGCCGGCGGCGAGCGGCTGGAAGAAGCGGCGCGGCAGTTTCATGGAAGAACCTCGTTGCAGGTCGGCTTGCCGAGTCGGCGTGACGGACCGGTTCGTCCGGTTAGTGCAAGCACAGGCCCGGCGTAAAGCGATCCGCGTGGCAAGCGTCATGGTGCGCTGCCGCACGAATGGCGCGGCCGGCTCGGTGGTCGTGCCCGGTTGCGGGAACACGGCGGACGGCGCAGCGTTTTCGAACCGAGGCGGGTCAATCGGTATCGGGAAACGGGCTATGCCCTCTTCGAAGACGCGTCAGCTCGCGCTTTGCGCGACGATCCTTGCACTTGGAATCGGTGCGCCTGACCTTTCCCGTGCCGGATCGGATACTGCCAAACGCACCGAGCGCACGGCGTTCACCGCCGGCGAGATCGCGACGGCGCGTCCTGCCGCCCTAAAGGGCGCGATCCGCATCGCCGGCGACGACGGGCAGGCCTTCCAGGCGCTGATCGACGGGGCGTCCGCGGCGGCCGACCCCTGGCTCGTGCTGTCCGGCGGCGGCGAGAACGGCGCCTTCGCCGCGGGCCTCCTCTCCGGCTGGAGCGCGAGCGGGCGCCGCCCGGCCTTCGGCGTGATCACCGGCGTCTCGACGGGCGCCCTGATCGCCCCCTTCGCCTTCATCGGTGCCGCCGGCGATGCCGCCCTGCGCGAGGCCTACACCACGGTCTCGGCGGCGGACGTGTTCGAGTTCGGCGGCTCCGCCGAGGCCCTGACCGACACCTGGCCGCTCAAGCGCCGGATCGAGAAGGCGGTGACGCCGCGCCTGCTCAAGGCGATCGCCGCCGAGCACGCCAAGGGCCGGCGCCTGCTGGTCGCCACCACCGAGCTCGACACCGAGCGCCCTGTGCTGTGGGACATGGGCGCGATCGCGACGATCGGCGACGACAAGGCGCTGAACCTGTTCCGGTCGATCGTGCTGGCCTCGTCCGCCGTGCCGGGCGTGTTCCCGCCCGTCTCGATCGACTCGACGACCGTCGACGGCAAGACGAACCAGGGCAAGACGATCCAGGAGATGCACGTCGACGGCGGCACCACGGCGCCGTTCTTCCTCGCGCCGAAGCCGGCGCTGATCGCGGCGCAGACGGGTGCCGGCGGGGTCAGGATCCCGGCCCGGACGGTCTACCTCGTCGTCAACAACAAGCTCGCGCCGTACTTCCAGATGGCGACGCACACGACCCTCTCGGTGCTCGGCCGGGCGATGTCGTCGGCGATCAAGGCGCAGACGCGCGACGCCCTGGCGCTCGCCGACGCCTTCGCCCGCCGCGAATCCATCGACCTGAAGGTCGCCGAGATCGACGACCGCTTCACCGACACCTCGCCGGCCCCGTTCGACCAGCGCTACATGAAGGCGCTGTTCGCCCACGCGGAGAAGCTCGGCCAGGAGGGCACGGCCTTCGGCGGACCGGAGGCGCTGGCCGAGGGCTCGTCGAACCTGCCGACCGGCTCGCTCGGCGCGCTGCATCCGAAGGCCCCGCAGCCGGCGACGCCGCGCCTGGACGCATCGCGACCGGACGCATCGCAGGCCCTGGCGACGCGCTGAGCGGCGCTTACGCCGCCTTCTTCTTCCCCCCGCGCTCGGCGATCCCTGCCAGCGCCCGCACCACCTGCGTCGCGGTCTTGAGCCGGGCCGGGATCGAGTCGAGCTCGCGGATGAAGACCACGCTCATGTCGGGCCGGACCTTCGCGAACGAGGCCTGCTCGGCGACGTAGGCGACCAGCCCCTGCGGGTTCGCGAACGACTTGTCGCGAAAGTGGACCACGACGCCCTTCGGCCCGGCCTCGACCTTGGCGATGTTGGCGGCCAGGCACAGGATCTTGATCGTCACGATCTTGAGCAGCTGCTCCACCTCCGGCGGCAGCGGCCCGAAGCGGTCGATCAGCTCGGCGCCGAACGCCTCCATCTCGGCGTCGTTCTCCAGGGTCGAGAGCCGGCGGTAGAGGGCGAGCCGCACGCCGAGATCCTCGACATAGGTCTCGGGGATGGTGACCGGGGCGCCGAGCGCGATGGTCGGCGACCACGCCTCCTCCACCGGCTCCTCGTAGCCGGCCTTGAGCGCGGTGACCGCGTCCTCCAGCATCTGCTGGTAGAGCTCGTAGCCGACCTCCTTGATGTGGCCGGACTGCGCGTCGCCGAGCAGGTTGCCGGCGCCGCGGATGTCGAGGTCGTGGGAGGCCAGCTGGAAGCCGGCGCCGAGCGTGTCGAGCGTCTGCAGCACGGTGAGGCGCTGCTCGGCCTGGGCGCTCAGGGTGCGGTTGGCCGGCGTCGTGAACAGGGCGTAGGCGCGGGCCTTGGAGCGGCCGACGCGGCCGCGGAGCTGGTAGAGCTGGGCCAGGCCGAACATGTCGGCCCGGTGGACGATCAGCGTGTTGGCGGTGGGGATGTCGAGACCGGATTCGACGATCGTGGTCGAGAGCAGCACGTCGTACTTGCCCTCGTAGAACGCGGTCATCACGTCCTCGAGCTGGCCCGCCGCCATCTGCCCGTGGGCGACCGCCACCGTGGTCTCGGGCATCTCGGTGTCGAGGAAGCGCTTCACCTCGGCCAGATCCTCGATCCGCGGCACCACGTAGAACGACTGGCCGCCGCGGTAGCGCTCGCGCAGCAGCGCCTCGCGGATGGTCAGCGGATCGAACGGCGTCACGAAGGTGCGCACCGCCAGGCGGTCCACCGGGGGGGTCGCGATGATCGAGAGGTCGCGTACGCCCGTCATCGCCAGCTGCAGCGTCCGCGGGATCGGGGTGGCCGAGAGCGTCAGCACGTGCACGTCGGCCTGCAGCGCCTTCAGGCGCTCCTTGTGGCTGACGCCGAAATGCTGCTCCTCGTCGACGATGATCAGGCCGAGGTCCTTGAAGGCGATGGTCTTGGCCAGCACCGCATGGGTGCCGACCACGATGTCGACGGTGCCGTCGGCGAGCCCGGCGCGGGTCTGCTTCATCTCGGCCGCGCCGACGAAGCGCGACAGCTGCGCCACCTGGATCGGCAGGCCCTTGAAGCGCTCGGCGAAGGTGCGGAAGTGCTGGCGCGCGAGCAGGGTGGTCGGCACCACCACCGCAACCTGCCGCCCGGAGATCGCGGCGGCGAAGGCGGCGCGGAGCGCCACCTCGGTCTTGCCGAAGCCGACGTCGCCGCAGACGAGCCGGTCCATCGGGCGGCCCTCGTTGAGGTCCGAGAGCACCGCCTCGATCGCGTTGGCTTGGTCCTCGGTCTCCTCGAAGGCGAAGCGGGCGGCGAACTCGCCGTAGAGGCCCTCGGGCGGCACCAGCCGCGGCGCCTGCCGCACGAAGCGCTGGGCGGCGACCTTGATGAGCTCGCCGGCCATCTCGAGGATGCGCTTCTTCATCCGCGCCTTGCGGGCCTGCCAGCCGGCGCCGCCGAGGCGGTCCAGCGCCACCTCGGAATCCTCGGAGCCGTAGCGGGTCAGGAGCTCGATGTTCTCCACCGGCAGCAGCAGCAGGCCGGTGGCGTATTGCAGCTCCAGGCAATCGTGCGGGGCGCCGGCCGCCGTCACCGTCTTCAGGCCGACGAACCGGCCGATGCCGTGGTCGGCGTGCACGACGAGGTCGCCGGGCTGAAGCGCCTGCACCTCCAGGATGACGTCCTGCGGGCGCTTGGACTTCCGCTTCTGGCGCACCAGCCGGTCGCCGAGGATGTCGCCTTCCGAGATCACGGCGAGCTGGCCGGCGGTGAAGCCCGATTCGAGGCCCCAGACCGCGACGGCGACGTCGGTGCCGCGCTTCAGCGCGTAGACGTCCGACAGGCGCGAGATCGCCATCGGCTTCCTGAGGCCGTGGTCGGCGAGCACGCCGCAGAGCCGGTCGCGCGAGCCTTCGGACCAGGATCCGAGGATCACGTGATGACCGGATCCCTGCAGATCCTTCACGTGCGCCACCGCCGCGTCGAAGACGCTCGTCCCCTCGCTCGCGCGCTCGGCGGCGAAGGTGCGGCCGGGCTCGGCGCCGCAATCGATGGCCGGGCCGCCGGCTCCGCCCTCGGGCACCGCGAACGGGGTCAGCCGGGCGACGGAGCAGGCCGCGATCCGGTCGCGCAGCTCGTTCTGGGTCAGGTAGAGGGCGCGCGGCGGCAGCGGCTTGTAGGGCGCGACGCCCGATTGCGGGGTCTTGCGCGCGCCTTCGCGAGCCTGGAAGTAGTCCTGGATCAGGGCCAGCCGCTCGGCGGCCGCATCCTCGATCTGCGGCTCGAACACCATCGGCACCCCGGCGACGTAGTCGAACAGGGTGTCGAGGGATTCGTAGAACAGCGGCATCCAGTGCTCGAGGCCGGCATAGCGCCGGCCCTCGCTCACGGTCTCGTAGAGGCGGTCGTCGCGGGTCGCGGCCCCGAAATTGGCGACGTAGCCCTGGCGGAAGCGCCGGATGGTCTCGGTGGTGAGCTGGACCTCGCTCATCGGCACGAGATCGAGGGAGCGGAGCTGGCCGACGGTGCGCTGCGTCTCCGGATCGAAGGCGCGGATCGATTCCAGCGTGTCGCCGAAGAAGTCGAGGCGGATCGGGTTCGGGAGCCCCGGCGGCGACAGGTCGAGGATGCCGCCGCGCACGGCGTACTCGCCGGTGTCGCGCACCGTCCCGGTGCGCAGGAAGCCGTTGGCCTCGACCCAGGCCACGACCTTGTCCATCGAGACGACGTTGCCGATCGCGACGGAGAAGGTCTCGACGGCGATGCGCTTCATCGGCGGAACGCGCTGGATCAGGGCGTTGACCGTGGTGCAGACGATGCGGGGCGCGGCCTCCGAGGAACGCGTGCGCGTCAGCCGCGAGAACGCGGTCATGCGCTGCGCCGCCGTGGCGCCGTTGGGCGAGACCCGGTCGTAGGGCTGGCAATCCCAGGCCGGCACGCTCATCGCCTCGATCTCGGGCGCGACGAACTTCAGGGCGTTGACGAAGGCCGCCGAGCGCCCGGAATCGCGGGCGACGTGGACCAGCACCGCCGGCCCCTCGAAGCCGGCGCTCAGGGCGCGCGCGAGGTCGGCCACCACCAGGGCGTCGAACCCGTCCGGGACGCCGGCCAGCGTCGGGCTCTCGCCGCGCGCGAATGCGTCGCGGATCCGCGCCAGCGGCCCGGACTTGGGAAGCGCGAAGCGCGCCGTCTGAACCTTCGGCGCGGGGACCGGGGGCGCGGGCGTCTTGGATGCGGACGTCTTGGATGCGGGCTTGGCCATCGGGTGTCTGTTCGTCGTCGAATCGGGCGGGCAGGCGATGCCCGGGGGCGGGACGTGGAGCCCACGAAACGGGATGTATAGACCGGAAGGCAGGGTGTCAGGAGGCGGCGATCCGACGATGCGGCGCTCCGACCTGGGCCGCCATGGTCCGACCGGACGAATGCATGGGATGAGCTTTTCGAGGCAACCTACTCGAAATCAGCGATTTTCGATCGTTTTTTCCCGAGGCGGACCCGTCGGCTCTTGCGCCGACAGGGCCAGCACGGAGCGGCTCGGGTCGGTGCCCCGCATGCCGGTGTCGCAGGGGCGGATCGCAGGAGGGACGCGCACCCGATTTTCGCGCCGAAACGCTTGATGCCCAACGCGAGCCGATAGGGACAACCCACACGTAAAAAAGAGTTTTTCCGTTCAGCGCGCGGCCCGCATCTGCTCGGGTGCGCCGAGCCGCGGCAGGACGCCCTCGCGCATCACGGCGCGGCGCAAGGGCCCGATCGCGCTCATCGCCAGCAGGCCGAAGCCGCGCAGCGCGTCGACGGGCACGAGGTCGGCGAGCAGGCTCCGGTTGAGCGTGTCGACCGCCGTGGATCGCAGCGCCGCGTCGAGCCGGCGGGCGCGGGCGAAGCCGGACAACGCCGCGCGGGAGCCCGGATCGCGGCGCTCGCGGGTGGCACCGAGCACCGCGTCCCGAAGGGCGGCGGCATCCCGCAATCCGAGGTTCAGGCCTTGCGCGCCGATCGGCGGGAAGACGTGGGCGGCCTCGCCGATCAGGGCGAGGCGGTGGGCGGTCGGGGTCGCCACGGAGAGGCCGCGCATCGGCACCAGGCCGCGGGGGCCGTCGATCCGCATCGTCCCGAGCATGCCCTGCGCCTGGCGCGTGACCGCCTCGGCCAGCGCCGCGTCGTCGAGCGCGGCGAGCCGGCGCGCGACGCCCTCGGCCGCGACCCAGACCAGGCTCGAGCGGTTCCCCGGCAGCGGCACCAGGGTGAAGGGGCCTCCGCGGGTGTGGAACTCGGTCGAGACGTCGCCGTGCGGGCGGTCGTGCGCGAGGATCGTGGTGATCGCGGATTGCGGGTAGGACCAGTCCCGCACCCGGATGCCGCTCGCGCTCCGCAACGGCGACCGCCCCCCGTCCGCGGCGACGACGAGCTGTGCCGAGACGCGCCCCCCATCGACGAGCCGAACCTCGGAAACCTCTTCGCCAGGAACGGCTTCCGCGGCATCGCTCTCGAACAGCGTGAGGTTCTCGGTGGCGCGTGCCTGCCGGCGCAGGGACTCGACCAGGAGCCGGCTCTCGACGTTCCAGCCGAACGCTTCCAGCCCGATCTCGCCGGCCTGGAAGCGCGCGGGCGGGGGGCGGAACAGGCTGCCGGTGTCGTCGATGATCTGCAGCGTCGCCAGCGGGCCGGCCTGCGGGGCGATGCCGCCCCAGGCCTTCAGCGCCGCGAGGAAGCGCACGGACCCGTCGAGCAGGGCGACGGTGCGCCCGTCGGCCACGGGTGCATGGCGTCCGACCAGGGCCGTGGGCACGCCGTCGCGGGCGAGCGCCAGGGCGGCGGCGAGGCCCGCGGCGCCGGCGCCGACCACCGCGACGGCAAACGTCCTGTCCTGTCGGGGCGGCTGGGGCACGGGCGGAGAATCCTTGGTACGACCCAAACGGATCTAGGGCGATCGCGCGCGCCTGTCGCCCATGCTGCGGCAACCCGCGCCGGCGAGAGCGTGGTCCGTGATCCGTCAATCACGGACACGGCTCGCTCTCGTCTCCAGGGCGCATCGTCGTCACGCCAGCGGGAATCCACCTCGCTCGACGATGCTCTAGCCGGCCCCGAGCAGCCGGATCGCGGCGTCGCGCTCGAACAGGTAGAGCAGCACCCGCAGCGCCTGGCCCCGCTCGGTCCGCAGGGTCGGATCGCGCTCGACGATCAGCCGTGCGTCGTCGCGGGCGACCTCCAGCAGGGCGCCGTCGCTCTCCAGTCGGGCGAGCCGGAAGGCCGCGAGGCCGGATTGGCGGGTGCCGAGCACCTCGCCCTCGCCGCGCAGCCGCAGATCGGCCTCGGCGATGCGAAACCCGTCCTCGCTCTCGCGCATCATCTCGAGGCGGGCCTTCGACACCTGGCCGAGCGGCCCGCGATAGAGCAGCAGGCAGGACGAGGCCTTCGCGCCGCGCCCGACCCGGCCGCGCAGCTGGTGGAGCTGGGCCAGCCCGAAGCGCTCGGCATGCTCGATCACCATGATCGTCGCCTCCGGCACGTCGACCCCGACCTCGACCACGGTGGTCGAGACCAGGACCCGGGTCTCGCCCGCAGCGAAGCGAGCCATCGCCGCATCCTTGTCGGCGCCGGGCATCTTGCCGTGGATCAGCCCGACCTCGGCCCCGAAATGCTGCTTCAGGTCCTCGAAGCGCTCCTCCGCCGCGGCGAGGTCGACGAACTCCGATTCGGCCACCAGCGGGCAGATCCAGTAGACGCGCTCGCCGCCCTGGAGCGCGCGGTGGAGGCCGGCCACGACCTCGTCGATGCGCTCGGTCGGGATGGTGATCGTCCGGATCGGCTGCCGTCCGGCCGGCTTCTCGTCGAGGACCGAGACGTCCATGTCGCCGAAGCAGGTCAGCGCCAGCGTCCGCGGGATCGGGGTCGCGGTCATGACGAGAATGTCGACCGCCGCGCCCTTGGCGCCGAGCGCGAGGCGCTGGTGGACGCCGAACCGGTGCTGCTCGTCGACCACCGCCAGCCCGAGATCGGCGAACACCACGCTGTCCTGGAACAGGGCGTGGGTGCCGACCAGGATGTCGATCTCGCCGGCGGCGAGGTCGGCCAGCGTCGCCCGGCGCTCGGCGGCGCGGTCCCGGCCGGTCATCAGGCGCAGGCGCAGGGCGCCGGCCAGCGGCTTCAGGCGCTCGAAGTGCTGGCGTGCCAGGATCTCGGTCGGGGCCATCAGCGCCGCCTGCCGGCCGGCCTCGCAGGCCGAGGCCATGGCGAGGAGCGCCACGGCGGTCTTGCCCGACCCGACATCGCCCTGGAGCAGGCGCAGCATCCGCTTGTCGGAGGCCAGATCGCCGCGAATCTCGGCGACGGCGCGCGCCTGCGCGCCGGTCAGCGCGAAGGGCAGCCCCGCCTCGATCCGGGCGGAGAGGCGGCCGTCGCCGGCGTTGACCCGTCCGGGCTTGCGGCGGCTGCGCGCCCGCATCAGCGCCAAAGCCAGTTGCGAGGCCAGAAGCTCGTCGTAGGCCAGCCGTTTTCGCGACGGCGTCGCGGGCGGCGGGACCGCGACGCCGTTGGGGCCCAGCGTCGAGGGCTTGGGCGCCTCCTCGGGCCGGTGCTCGGCGCGCAGCGCGTCGGCGAAGGGCGGCAGCCGGTTCTGCCGCAGCCAGGCCGGGTCCTGCCACTCCGGCAGCACCGGCAGCCGCTCCAGGGCGGCCACCGCCAGCTTGCCGATCGCCCGCGAGGTCAGGCCTTCCGTGGCGCCGTAGACCGGCTCGACGGAGGGCAGGGCGGCCAGGCCTTCCGCGTCGACGATGCGGGAGGGATGCACCATCTGGCGGCTGCCGTCCCAGAGGTCGATGCGGCCGGTGACGTAGCGGTGGCTGCCCAGCGGCAGCATCTTCTCGACCCGCGCCGCCGGCATCCCGAAGAACACCAGGGTGATGTCGCCGGTCTCGTCCTCGACCAGCACCCGGTGCGGGCGCCTGCCCGGCCCGGTCCCGGCCGGCCGGTGATGCGAGACGGTGACGCCGACGGTGACCGGCTCGCCCACAGGGGCCTCGCCGACCGAGCCGACGAGCTTCTGCGCGATGCCGCCCTGCGGCAGGTGGAACAGCAGGTCGACGATGCGGGCCGGCCGCTCGGGCGTGCCGAGCAGCCGCTCGATCATGGGCGCCATCTTCGCGCCGACGCCCGGCAGCCCGCGCGCGGGCGCGAACAGCGGATCGAGGATGCTGGGGCGCAGGAGCGCAGGGGCCGTCTCGTCGCGCATCGCCAATCCGCTCGTTCGGCCCATCCTGCCCGGCGGGCCCTAATAGCCCGTGCATCCCGCCCCGTCGCGCGCGGCCGCTCGACGCTGGCGCGCCGCGTCGCCCTCCCGTGATCGGCGGATCGGAGGATCCTGTGCCCGGCGCCCGGATGCGGCCGGCTGGCAGGTCGGCCGCGATGGCTTAGATACGGACGGTGGCGGCGCTCGGCGCGGCCGGCGGCGGGAGCCAAGGCGATGATCGAGTTTTTCGACCGGGAGGGACGTCCATCCGCCTTCTGCGACGACGGCCGGGCGGTCTACCACTGGGATGGGCGGCCCGCGGCGATCATCGACGACGACAAGGTCTTCGCCTATTCGGGCCGCTTCGTCGGCTGGTTCTCCGACGGATGGATCAGCGACGCGCGCGGGAACCGGCTGCTGTTCGAGTTCGATGCGGTCGGCGGCCCGGCCAAGCCGGACCGCGGCACCCGGGTCGCCAAGGGCCAGCGCGGGCACAAGCCGCCGGTCGGCCCGCGCGATCCCGTCCCGGCCCCGCCCGGGCCGTCCGCGGCGTGGTCCGAGACCGCCTTCGCGGGCCTGGTCTGAGCCTTTCGTCCCGTGATCCTCGGATCACGGTTTGTCTCCAGCGATCCGAAGGCCCTCACGATGTCCGGCACCACCCGCACCAGCGCGGATCTCGATCCCCGCCGCCGCCGCACGCTGTTCCGCGCCTGGCACCGGGGCATCCGCGAGATGGACCTGATCATGGGGCGCTTCGCCGACGCCGAGATCGGCAGCATGAGCGATGCGGATCTCGACCTGTTCGAGGGCCTGATCGAGGTGCCGGACCGCGACCTGTTCCGCTGGCTCGTCGGGGAGGAACAGGTGCCGGCAAACTACGACACGGCGCTGTTCCGCCGTCTCAAGGCGTTCCACAAGCACGACGCGCCGATCCATTCGTAGCGGATCGGCACCCGGGCCGGGCGATGCCTAGAGGTCGGGTTCGTTGACGACGTAGGGGCCGATGCGGCTCATCAGGTCGATCGGCGCGCCCGCGCGGCGCCCCTTCGCGCCGTCGATCACCAGGACCGGGATGCCCTGGTCGCGGACCTGCGCACGAAGCCGGGCTGCGAGGCGGGCATAGCTCGAATCGCGGCGCGACGAGGTCTGGAGCAGGATGGCGGCAGGCCGGGCGATCACCGCCAGCACGTCCGCCGCCGCCTCGAGGGAGACGGTGACGCTGGCATAGCCGAGCTCGGCCAATTCTCCGGCCAGGGAGTGATCGATGGCACGGACACCATCGTCGACGACGAGCACTTGTTGCAGCGCACCCATAAGATCGAGAGCTACCCCATCGCAGGCCACTTGGGAAGAGAGCTGAGCTTTAAACCCTCCGCCAACGGTTTGGTTCGCCGGCGCCCTTTGCAGATGCGAAAATAAACCCTTTCGATGAGCGTCCGATGAACCGCGCGGCCGGCGCCATCGATCGTACCGGGCACAGGCGCGGGCACGGGCGGCCAAGGCCCTGGCGACGCTGAGCTTTCGGAACGGTTTCGTTTCACGGGCGAGGATGCGCGGTCGAGGGATGCGCCGGGCGGGCACGCGGCACCGCCGCGCCGGATGGTGCGGCGCGGGGCGGCCCGAGCGGCCGCTCAGGCCTCGGTCACGGCGATCCCGGTTCCGGCAAAGCGATCGACGCGGAAGCGCGAGGCGCGAAACTCATCGGCTTCGGACGCGCCGGCCTCGCCGCGTTGCACCAGGGCCGTCGCGCAGGCCTGGCCGCGGAAGGCGAGGCGGCCGTCGGGCTCGCGGCGCAGGTCGAACAGGGCGGGGGGCAGGGCGGGGGGCAGGGAAGGGGGCAGGGCGCGGTGGCCGGGCTCGGTGAGCGCCCCGGCGAGGCCCGGCCCCTTGCGCCTGACCGAGAGGATCGCATCCTCGTCGAAGGCCAGCACATCGAGCACCGGCCGTGCCGGGTCCGGTCCGGGCGGAGGCACGGGCCCGGGCGCACGGCGTGCGAGGACGACCGAGCGCAGCGTCGTCGCGGGCAGGGCGTCGAGCGCACCCTCCAGGAAGGCCGGGGCGACGAGATGGGTCGGGCGCGGATGCGCCAGGCTCTCGATCAGCGCGCCTCCGTCGAAGACCGGCATCGTCTCGAGGTCGGCGCCGACGGCGAGCGCCGCGCCGAGGCCGGTGACGATCCCGCGCAGATCCGAGGGCGGCAGCAGGGTGAGGATGCGGTCGCCGGGCTCGATCCGGGCCGAGACCAGGTGCGCGGCGACCGCCGCGAGCAGGGCGTCGCCCGTCCGGTGGACCGGCCGCGCCGGATCGCCCGCCACGAAGCTGACGAGGCCGCCGCCGGTCTCGGGCAACGCAACGGCGCCCCCGGCCCGGTCGAGGGCGAGCGCGTCGAGGTTGATCACGCCGTCGGGCACGGCCGGGCCGAAGGCGGCGAGATAGCGCAGGCCGAAATAGCCGGCCGCGATCCGGCACATCGCCTCCGCCGGGCGGCCGGCCCCGACATGGGTCTGGGTCAGCACCGCGGAGAGGCCGGCCGCCTGGATGCCGGCCGCCGCCTGCGCCTCGGTCCAGGACGCGGGCAGCGGGCAGGGGACGTGCCCCGCCGCCTCGACGGCGAGGTGGGCGACCAATCCCTCGGTGCTTCCGGGAAACCACAGGCCGATCCGGCTTGCCGGCGGCAGCCGCCACGTCCGCAGGGCCCGGCCGAGCCGCCCGACGATCTCGGCCGCCGTCCCGTAGGTCCAGGTCATCGGCGGCCTTTCGCTCCAGCCGCGCTTGGGCGCGGCGTCGGAGAAGGCGAGGCGGGCGGGGTCGAGGCGGGCGGTTCCGGCGAGCAGCGCGCACAGCCCCACCCGCGGAAGGACGACCTCGGCGGCGGCCGGCGACCGCACCGGCTCGCGGGCCGCCGTCCGGGGCAGGGGGCGTCGATCGGCGGCCGGTCCCCATCCTGCGGTCGACGGCTCGATGGAGGGCTGCGCCGCGCTCACGGGGTTCTCGAACTCCATCCGAAGGGCGTCGCCCGACATCCCGCACGGGGACGACTGGTCATCGATGCGGGTTTAGGGTTAACCCCCGCCTAAGGCCGACCCGCGGATGTCCCGCATGCGCGGGGCCGGGTGTCGCGGTGGGTGTCATGCCTTCGCCGCATTCGGCGGGGAATGCAGGCCGCCCGATCGCCCGGGACCAGCGCGGCGCCCTGTCGGACCGGCCGCCCGCGTCCCGCACCGCATCACGTTTTCCCGTCACGACGACGTCCTCTTCATCGACGAACTTCAAAGGGTCTGAGCCGATGTCCTTCGCCAAAAGCCCGGCGCTCCTGATGCGCGCCGCCGCGTTCCTTGCGCTCGCCGGCCTTGCCGGACCCGCCCTCGCCCAGCCGAAGAAGGCGACGCCGGCCCCCGCGGCCCCGGCGCCGGCGGCCCCCGCCCCGGCCCAGAGCACGCCGGCGGCCAACACCGCGGCGCAGACCGGCCCGCAGACCGTGACCGTGAAGTCCGAGCCGAGCCAGGCCGACTGGACCAAGGTCTGCGGCAAGGACGGCGGGTCGGGCACCGACATCTGCTACACCACCCGCGACTTCGTCTCCGACCAGGGCCAGCCGGTCCTCGCGGTCGCCGTGTACGAGATGAAGAACCCGGCCACGAAGCAGGAGGTGCGCGTGGTGCGCTACCTGCTGCCGCTCGGCCTGCTGCTGCAGCCCGGCATCCGCTTCACCGTCGACGGCCAGCAGGGCACCGCCGGCAAGTTCGCGGTCTGCTTCCCCAACGGCTGCTTCGCCGAGGCCGGCGGCGTCGATGCCGGCGTCGTCGCCGCGATGAAGAAGGGCACCACGCTCAACGTCTCGGTGCAGAACCAGACCCAGCGCGAGGTGACCTTCGCCGTGCCGCTCGCCGGCTTCGGCAAGGCCTTCGACGGCCCGGCCATGGACCCGAAGGTGCTCGAGGAGCAGCAGAAGAAGCTCCAGGCCGAGCTCGAGAAGCGCAGCGAGGACATGCGCAAGAAGCTGGAGCAGCCGGGCGCGGCCGGCGCCGGCGCCGCGGCGGCCCCCAAGCCCTGATTCGCGACCGCCGATCCCGCCGTCGGGATCGGCCCCTGCAAATTGACTTTTGCAAGAAGCCCGGCGCCCCGAAGCGCCGGGCTTTTCCGCTTCGGGGTGCCGGCATGATGCGATCGGCACAAGATCCCATGATCACGGGATCGCAGCATGACCGGATCACGGGATCATCGCCCCGGGGCGCGCCGGCCCGCTGCCCGCGACGCCGCGCGGCGGAACGGCCAGTCGATCGCGCCACCGGCAAACAATCCGGCCCAGATCAGCACCGGTTGGAAGGCCAGCCGGGGGCCGTGGTACCACCAGGAATCCGGCAGCGGCGGCACCACGATCCCCTCGACCGCCTGCTTGATGTTGGCCGGCCAGACGCAGAGCGCGTAGAGCGCGAGCCCGATCCCGGCCGCCCGGCGCAGGGCCGGGCGCGTCAGCGCCAGCGCGCCCGCGACCTCGCAGAGCCCCGTGCCGAGGATCACGAGGCGCGGCTCCGGCACCCAGGCCGGCATGATCGGCATCAAGGTGTCGGGCGCGGCGAGGTGCACCGCGCCGACGAGGCCGTAGAGGCCGACCAGCCCGCGCCGCAGCCAGATCCGCCCGGGCGTCTCCGTCGATCGCCCGCCCGTCATGCGACGACGCTGGCGGGAACGCCGCATTCCGCTGCGACGCGGTCGCGCAGGGCCGCGATCAGCCGCATCAGCACCGGGTGGTCGGTCGCGTAGGCGGTGTCACCGATCGCCGCGACCGGTGCGACGAGCCGCAGCGAATTGGTGACGAGCACCGCGTCGGCGCGGCGCAGCTCGGCCCTCGTCGCGGACCGTTCCTCGCAGGCGAGCCCGCAGGCGGGCGCGAGCTCGGCGATCACGACGGCGCGCACGATGCCGGCCAGCACCCCGTCGCCGAGCGGCGGCGTGACCAGGCGGTCGCCGAACAGCGCGAAGACGTTGCCGGTGCCGGCGCAGGCGAGGTGCCGCCGGGTGTTGCAGAACAGGGCCTCGTCGAAGCCGGCCGCCCGCGCATCCCGCGCCGCGAGGATCGCGTCGCCGTAGCCAAGGGTCTTGAGCCGCGCCAGCGGCGAGGTCTCGTTCCGGGCGATGGCGGTGGGCCACAGCCGCAGGGGCGCGAACGCGATCCGGCGGTCGCTGACGGCCGCGGTCGCAAACAGCGTCGGGCGCGGATCGGGCGGCGGGGCGAGGCCGCGCGGGCCGATGCCGCGGGTGACGGTGGTGCGGATCGCCAGGCGATCGCCCGTGGCGGCGAGCGCATGCATCGCCGTGCGGGCGGCATCGGCGGGCACGGAGAAGCCCAGCGCTTCGGCCGAGGCGACGAGGCGGGCGACGTGCGCGTCCGCGAAGGCGACCCGGCCGGCCAGCGCCAGGGCCGTGTCGAAGACGCCGTCGGCCAGGGTCAGGCCGCGATCGGTCAGGTCGAAGGGCAGGGTGGTGCCGTCGATCAGGCGGCCGTCATGCCACAGCATCGCCGCCCTCCCCGGATGCGGGCCGCTCCCGCCAATCGCGGGCCAGGCCGAGGAAGTTCGAGAAGATCGCGTGGCCGTTCTCGGTGAGCACCGATTCCGGGTGGAACTGGATGCCGTAGGTCGGATGGCGGCAATGCGACAGCGCCATCACCTCGCCCTCGGCCGAGCGCGCGTCGACAGTGAGGTGGGCCGCCATCGCCGGCTGCGGCGCCACCACGAGGGAGTGGTAGCGCCCGACCTGCATCGCCGGCGGCAGCCCGGCAAACAGCCGCTCCCCGCCATGCGCCACCGGCGTCGCCTGCCCGTGCAGGGGCTTCCGCGCCCGCTCGACGGTGCCGCCGAAGGCCGCGCCGATCGCCTGGTGCCCGAGGCAGACCCCGAGGATCGGCATCCGACCCGAGAGCTCGCGGATCGCCGGCAGCGAGATCCCGGCCTCGGCCGGCGTGCACGGCCCCGGCGAGATCACCAGGGCGTCGGGGGCGAGCGCGCGGATGCCGGCCACGTCGAGGGCGTCGTTGCGCACCACGCGCACCGTCTCGCCCAGCTCCTCGAAGTAGCGGACGACGTTGAAGACGAACGAGTCGTAGTTGTCGACGACGAGGATCATGGGGTTTCCCGGTGGCCCCCGGCCGTCGCCGGCCGCAGGCATCGGCCGCGCCGCCGGCGACGCGCGGTCGCGCGCGCCGACCTCCGCTCGGATCTCCCCGTGCGGCCCCCGGTCGTCGCGCCGGCCCGGGCTCGCGCAGGCGCGCTCATGTTTCGAACGCCTCTGCCTCGAACGCCTGGAACACGCGGGCGGCCTTGGTCAGGGTCTCGTCGTACTCGGCCGCCGGCTCGGAGAGCAGGGTGACGCCGCCGCCGGCCTGGAGCACCGCGGTCGTCGCGTCCATGAACACGGTGCGGATCGCGATCGCGGTGTCGAGCGACCCGTCGAACCCGATCCGGCCGATGGCCCCGCAATAGAGCTCGCGCGCGTCGCCCTCGATCTCGGTGATGATGTCCATGGCCCTGAGCTTCGGCGCGCCGGTGATCGAGCCGCCGGGAAAGGTCCTCTCCAGCAGGTCGAAGCCGTCGAGACCGTCCCGCAACGTGCCCGTGACGACCGAGACGAGATGGTGGATGCCGGCATAGGATTCCAGCCCGCACAGCACCGGCACCTGCACGCTGCCCGGCGCGCAGACCCGGGACAGGTCGTTGCGCAGCAGGTCGACGATCATGGTGTTCTCGGCGCGCTCCTTCGGGTCCGCGAGCAGCCGCGCGGCGCGGGCCGCGTCTTCGACCGGGTCGGGGCTGCGCGCGAGCGTGCCCTTGATCGGCCGAGTCTCGACCTGGCCGCCCTCGAGCTTCAGGAAGCGCTCGGGCGAGCTCGACGCGACGGTCAGCCCGTCGAACTCGAGATAGGCGCCGAAGGTCGCCGGGTTGGTCTCGCGCAAGCGGCGGTAGAACGCGAACCGGTCGAAGCCCGCGGGCAGGGCGGCGGTGAAGCGCTGGGCGATGTTGGCCTGGTAGATGTCGCCGGCCCGGATGTAGTCCCGCACCCGGTCGACCGCCGCCTCGTAGCGGGCGCGCGTGAAGTTCGAGTGCCAGGTCGGCGGGGCAGCGCGCGGGGGCAGGGCGGCCGGTTCCGGCGTCGCCCCGCTCAGGCGATCGGCGAAGGCGGCGAGCCGCGCCTGCGCGCGGGCCTCGCGCCGCGACGGTTCGGTCTCCGGGAAGCCGGTGGCGGCGAGGCGGCAGGTGCCGGCGCCGTGGTCGATGGTGAGCGCGACGTCGTGGAGGTCGAAGGCGGCGTCGTCCGTCAGCCCGGCCCGGCGCGCGGGCGGGACCACCCGCTCCAGCGCCTGCCCGAGATCGTAGGCGCAGTAGCCGATCGCGCCGCCGGAGAACGCGGCCCCCTCCTCCGGGCCGAGCCGGTAGGGCGCGAGGCAGGCGCGGAGCGCCGCCATCGGCCCGCCGGGGACGGGCCGCCCGTCCAGCGTGGCGCGGCCGTCGCGAAACCGGAAGCGGGCGAAGGGGTCGGCCGCCAGGATCGAGACCCGGCCGAGGGTGTCGTGCCGCATTGCGCTGTCGAGGAAGGCGAGGCCGGGCCAGCGGCGCAGCCGCATCGCCGCCGCGACGGGGTCGACGAACGGGATCTCCCGGGTCCAGATCTGTTGCGCCGCCATGTCCTGCGCTGTCGCGTCCGGTTCGAGGGCGACGGGTGCCGGCCCGTCGGTGGGTCCGAAGGACTCGCACAGGCGGTAGCCCCTGGGAAGCCGCAGCCGATGCCGCAGGGTTTTGCGACCGATGCGCCCGACGCAATCCCACTCGGCGCTCGGCCGCGCGCCGGCGGGGCTCGCGCGGGCGCCGCGATCCCGCTATAGCGATGCCCCATCACGAAAATTCGGGCCCGAAGATCGGGATGTCCCCCATCCTCGGATTCTCGAGGCGTCCGACCTGGCGGCGTCCACGCCGCACGAAGGCAGCATGACCGCATCCGCTCTTCCGTCCGATCCGACGCCCGCAAGGGTCTCGGCCGCACCCAAGATCTCGTTCGTCTCGCTCGGCTGCCCGAAGGCGCTGGTCGATTCCGAGCGGATCCTCACGCATCTGCGGGCGGAGGGCTACGAGCTCGCCCGGCGCCACGACGGGGCGGACGTAGTCATCGTCAACACCTGCGGCTTCCTCGATTCGGCCAAGGCCGAATCGCTCTCGGCGATCGGCGAGGCGATGGCGGAGAACGGCCGGGTCATCGTCACCGGCTGCATGGGCGCCCAGCCCGACGAGATCCGCGACAAGTACCCGAACCTCCTGGCCGTCACCGGCCCGCAGGCCTACGAATCGGTGGTGGCCGCCGTCCACGAGGCGGTGCCGCCGGCCCACGACCCGTTCCTCGACCTGGTGCCGCCGCAGGGCGTCAAGCTGACCCCGCGGCACTACGCCTACCTGAAGATCTCGGAGGGCTGCAACAACCGCTGCACCTTCTGCATCATCCCGTCGCTGCGCGGCGACCTCGTCAGCCGCCCCGCCGGCGACGTGCTGCGCGAGGCGGAGAAGCTGGTCAAGGCCGGCGTGAAGGAGCTGCTCGTCGTCTCGCAGGACACCAGCGCCTACGGCGTCGACCTGCGCTACGCCGAAAGCCCGTGGCGCGACCGCGCGGTGCGGGCGAAGTTCTACGATCTCGCCAAGGAACTCGGCGAGCTCGGTGCCTGGGTCCGGCTGCACTACGTCTACCCCTACCCGCACGTCGACGAGGTGATCCCCCTGATGGCGGAGGGGAAGATCCTTCCCTACCTCGACATGCCGCTCCAGCACGCCTCGCCGACCGTGCTCAAGCGCATGCGCCGCCCGGGCAACCAGGAGCGCCAGCTCGAGCGCATCCGGCGCTGGCGCGAGACCTGCCCGGACCTCGCCATCCGCTCGACCTTCATCGTCGGCTTCCCCGGCGAGACCGAGGCCGAGTTCTCGGAGCTGCTCGACTGGATCGGGCAAGCCAAGCTCGAGCGCGTCGGCTGCTTCACCTACGAGCCGGTGACGGGCGCGCTCGCCAATTCCGTCGGCGCGGCGGTGCCGCCGGAACTGCAGGCCGAGCGCAAGCGCCGCTTCATGGAAGCGCAGCAGCAGGTCTCGCTGCGCCTGCAGAAGGCGCGCATCGGCAAGCGCCTGCCCGTGATCGTCGACACGGTGGGGGCCGACGGCATCAAGGGCCGCTCGAAATACGACGCGCCCGAGATCGACGGCACCGTCCACGTCGCCAGCCGCCGGCCGGTGCGCCAGGGCGACATCGTCACCGTGAGGATCGAGGCGGCCGACGCCTACGACCTGCGCGGCAGCGTGGTCTGAGAGCGGGTTTCGAAAGGGATCATCCCTTTCGTGGGTCCAGGGCGAAGCCCTGGTGCCTATTCGTCGGGCTCCGCCCGACACCCACCAAAGGGATGATCCCTTTGGAATCTCAAATCCGCGATCAGGCCTCGCGCTCGGTTCGCTTGACCGCGGCCCAGGCCGCCTCCATCGCGGCGAGGTCGGCATCCGACAGCGTCCCGCCCGCGGCCTCGAGCCGGGCGGCCATCGCGGTGAAGCGGCGCACGAACTTGTCGTTGCCGGCCCTGAGCGCCGCCTCCGGGTCGATCCCGGCGTGCCGGGCGAGGTTGGCCACCGAGAACAGCAGGTCGCCGATCTCCTCGGCCACGGCCTGCCCGTCGTCGCCGGCGAGCGCCTCGGCGACCTCGTCGGCCTCCTCGCGGACCTTGGCGACCACGTCCGCCGCATCCGCCCAATCGAAGCCGTAGCCGGCCGCCCGCCGCGAGATCTTCTCGGCCCGGGTCAGGGCCGGAAGCGTCCGGGCGACGCCGTCGAGCGGTCCCGCCGGGGCGCGGGACGGCTTGGCGGCGCGCTCGGCGGCCTTGATCGCCTGCCACTGCGCCTCGACCGCGCGCGCGTCGCGGCGCGGGCTGCCGGCCGGGAGCAGGGTCCCGTCGGGCTCGAACACGTGCGGGTGCCGCCGCACCAGCTTCGCCACGATCGTGCGCGCGACGTCGTCGAGATCGAAGGCGCCGGCCTCCTCGGCCATCCGGGCGTGGAACACCACCTGCAGCAGCAGGTCGCCGAGCTCCTCGCGCAGGTCGCCGAGATCGCCGCGCGCGATCGCGTCGACGACCTCGTAGGCCTCCTCGAGGGCGTAGGGCGCGATGCTCGCCGAAGTCTGGGCGACGTCCCAGGCGCATCCGCGGTTCGGATCGCGCAGCGCGGCCATCACCCGCCTCAAGGCATCGAGCGGCGCTTCGGCCATGCGTCACGGCTCCTCACGGGGTCGGCCTGCCCGACGCCCACCGGCCGCAGGGGTAGACCGGCACGGCCGCGAAATCACCTGCGCGAGCCTCGCGGCGCACGCCGCCGCTCCCGGTCCGGCTCCGCGCTTCCGGCGCGCCTTTGGGGACAAAAGCGGCATATTCCCTATGTTCCAAGTGGACATTCTGAGGGTTTCGGGGTGTTCGCCAAAGCGAACGACACCGCAGGAGGCCTAGGAAATCTATCAGAAAGGATTCTCAGAGAGTCTGTTCTGAAGGTTATATGGGGCGCCGAAAACCCTATCCTCGACAATGGCTTGGTGGGGGTTCTCGCATCCGACTCTGCGTGGGTCCGCATCCGACTCTGCGTGGGATCGCATCGAAGTCTGCGTGGGATTCCCGGGAGGCCGCATCGGAGTCTGCGTGGATCCGCATGCGATTCGGCGTGATTTCACGCCAAGGGCGGTGGGGAATGGGGACAAGTCGGCGGCCCCTGCGCGTATCGAACTCTGCGTGGCCGGCCGGCGGTCGCGACCCCGCATCGAACTCTGCGCGGCGCGCATCGACCCACCCCCACGCATCGGACGCCGCCCGCGAACCCCTGGGGGACGCCGCCCGCGAAACCTTGGGGGGAGGGGAAGCGTGGATAGCCGGGATAACCCGCCCGCCCCCGGGGACTCCGGGCCGGCAAATCGTGTCATGACCATCGTGCCCCGGCCCAATGCGGCCGCGGGATCGGGCGCTTGCAGGTGCGGCCCGGGCAGGGATGGTCCGCGCAGCGCGGTCGCGGAGTTTCGGAACGGGCATGGGGATCGAGGACAGACTGGCCGGCATTCGCGACGCCGACCTCCGCGCGGAGGTCGAGGCGGCGCGTGGCGGCTTCCTGTTCGCCCAGATCGTCGAGCACATCCTGCACCGGCAGCAGGTCCGCGACGCGGAGGCCTCGGCCAAGGGCGCGGTCGCCGGCCGGCGGGCCGGGATGGGGCGGGACCAGCGCCGGCGCGACGCCGTGCGCGAGGTGATCGAGAACCAGCCGACCGTGCCGGAGAACCTCCAGCACATCCATTCGGTGCTCGCGCTCTGCGGCCTGCCCTACCGCGATCCCGGGCCGGTGCGGGAATTCTCGCGCGATTACGGCCGCAACTCGCTGAACCTCGTCGCCGGCCGGCTGAAGAGCCCGATCACCGGCGAGATGGAGCCGCAGGGCCTGCCCTACGGCCCGAAGGCGCGGCTCGTGCTGCTCCACCTCTGCACCGAGGCCGTGCGCCAGCGCAGCCCGACCATCGCGGTCGCCGATTCCCTCTCCGGCTTCATGCGCGAGATGGGTTTTGCCGTCACCGGCGGCGAGCGCGGCACGATCCGGCAGTTCAAGGAACAGCTCAACCGCCTCGCCGCCTGCTCGATGCAGATCGGCCTGTGGGACGGGCACGACCAGGCCAGCACCCTCAACGTGCCGCCGTTCCGCAGCCTCGACCTGTGGCGGCCCACGGCCCGGGACGGGGCCAAGGATGGGATGAGGGAGGGGGCGAGGGAGGGGGAGGGCGCGGCCTGGTCCCGCACCGTGCAGTTCCACCAGGATTTCTACGACAACCTGATCCGGCACGCCCTGCCCGTCGACATCCGGGCGGCGCGGGCCTTCTCGGGCTCGGCGCGCAAGCTCGACCTGCTGTTCTGGGTCGGCTACCGCCTGCGCGCCCTGCAGCGGCCCCTGAGGCTCACCTGGACCAACCTGCACGGCCAGTTCGGCGCCGAGAACGCCTGCATCCGCAGCTTCCGGCAGGCGTTCAAGACCGACATCGCCCACCTGTGCGAGGTCTTCCCGAAGCTGCCGATCGCGCTGGACGACGGCGGCATGACCTTGCAGCCGGCCGATCCCGGCATGCTCCTCGTCCCGCCGCGCAAGGGAATACGGAAGGCGTCGGCAGGGAAGGACGCGGCAGCCTGAGGGAACTGGCATCGCCTGACTGATCTATTCCCTTAGTACGCGTCCAGGGAACGTTACCTCCATTCCCTCAGCGGAGCAAAATTCCGAGGCAAAACAATCTTCCGTTTAAGCGCGATTCCTGATATTCCCTACCTGAGAATCAGGGAAGATGCGGGCCCATCATGGGATTGTCGGAAGCGGGAATCGAGGCGCGGCTCGCGAGCCTGCGGCGCCAGCGCGACGCCCTCGAGCGCGAGATCGCCGATCACGTCCTCTACCTCGAGCTCGGCCGTCGCCTGCGCGGGGGCGAGCCATCTCGGGCGATCGAGGCGCCCGAGGATCACGTCCCGCCGGAGCCCGCCGCACCGCGCGCCACCGGCGCCGCCCTCCGGGCCGAGCCTCCCGCTCCCGAGCCATCGCCGGAGCGGGTGCCCGTCGCGTTCGAGGTCGATCCCGTCGGCGCGCGCCGCTACGGCCGCGCCCTGGTCGAGGCCGCCTGCGGCATCCTCGTGCGCGCCAGCCGGCCGATGCATGCGGGCGAGATCCTGGAGGCGCTCGTCGCGGAAGGGTTCGCCGTCCCCGGCCAGGATCCGGTCGCGGCGCTGAACACGCGGCTGTGGAAGCGCGCGGGCCCGCACGGGCCGCTGCGGCGGCTCGGCGACGCGGTCTACGCGCCGGCGCTCGATCTGGATCGGGGCTGAGGCGGATCCGGCGGAAGGGCGCCTAGTCGCGGCGGTCGTTGCCGGCGGTCACGCGCTGCGCCCGCGCGCTGCGGAGATCCCGGCCGACCTCCAGCACGAACATCCGCAGCGAGATGCCGCTGAACAGCACGATGGCGCAGACCAGCACGGCGGAGACGAGGGTCTTGGCGGTCGAGACGTCCACGGCGAAAGGTCCTGAAGCGGGTGCGGTTGCGATGCCCCTGAATCTGGGCCTCGTGCCCGGCGGGCACCACCGGGCCGCACGCGGTGGCAGTCATGTGCCCGGCTCGGGTCTCGTGCGTCTCCGCACGCGAATGCTGCATCGAACGCATGATCGATGGAGAAACCGTGAAGAATTTCTTCGGTTCGCCGATCCGTCCGACCCGACAGCGCCCAAACCGGGCTTCCGCGGTGCGGGTTTCGCGGCCGCTCCGGGCCGGATGCGGCCGCGGACGGCTGGCCCATCGCCGCAAATCCCGCGATAAGCCGCCCGGCGGAGGGCAGGGCCTCGGCGGGAGGACGGCATGATCGCCAGGCGGGGCTTTTCGGGGCGCGGCGTGCGCAAGCGGCTCGGCGCGGGTCTCGTCGCCGTGGGGCTCGCCGTCGCCGGGGTGCAGCCCGGGCCGTCCGCCGCCGCGGACGCCCGCGCCCAAGGCCCCCTGACGGTGGCGAGCTACTTCTACATCGGCGGCCGCTACGAGCGCGTCGCCGACAAGACCGTGATGGTCGGCCAGATGTTCGTGCAGTCGCGGCGGCCGGCCACCGTCACGCAGCCCTGGCCGGTGGTGATGGTCCACGGCATCTCGCAGACCGGGGTCAACTTCCTCGGGACGCCGGACGGCCGGCCCGGCTGGGCCCAGCGCTTCGTCGAGAAGGGGTTCGCGGTCTACATCGTCGACCAGGTCGGCCGCGGCCGGTCCGGCACCAACCCGGAAGTCTACGGGCCCTACGCCCGGTTCTCGACCCGCGCCCTGGAGGAGACCTACACCGCCCAGGAGCTCTACGACCTGTTCCCGCAGGCCAAGCTCCACACCCAGTGGCCGGGCGGCCCCGGCGTGCAGGGGAACGCCGCCTTCGACCAGTTCTTCGCCAGCCAGGTGCCCTACCTCGCCGGCGCGCAGCAGACCGAGGAGCTGGTCGACCCGGCGCTGATCGCGCTGCTGGACAAGATCGGGCCGGCGGTGCTGGTCACCCACGGGCAGGCCGGGCTGTTCGGCTGGGCGGTCTCGGATGCGCGGCCCGACCTCGTGAAGGCCCACGTCGCGATCGAGCCGAACGGGCCGCCCTTCTTCGACGTGCGCCTGCGCGGCGGCAAGGACTTCTACGAGAAGGCGGGCGACGGGCGCGCCCGCGCCTACGGCATCACCCGCGTGCCGCTGACCTTCGACCCGCCGGTGACGTCGCCCGAGGATCTCGTGGTGATGCAGGCCAAGGCCCCGGCGGCCGAGGGGCGGATCCGCTGCTGGCTCCAGGGCGAGCCGGTGCGCCGGCTCCCGAACCTCGCCCGCGTGCCGGCGGTGATCGTGACCGCCGAAGCCTCGTTCCGCACCCCGGTCGACGACTGCACCACCGCCTTCCTCGCCCAGGCCGGTGCCAGGCCCGACAGCCTCAAGCTCGTCGACCAGGGCCTGCGCGGCAACGGCCACATGATGATGCTGGAAAAGAACAGCGACCAGGTCGCCGACGCGGTGATCGGCTGGATCGCCGCGCGCCCGCGCTGAGGCCGCCCGGGCAGAGAAGAGCAGGGCAGGGCACGCGGAGCGCCGTGGCCGGGATGGCGGTATCAACCGTGGCTTGCAGGCCACAGGGCGGGCGCATCCGTCCGCCGAGGCCTTGTGCGCGATCCGGCCCGGCCGTAACGAAGACCCCGAAAAGCTAGTAATAACATCAGTTTAGCATCATTCCAAACAACGTCGCGAAGCCGTTTTCGCAGCGATCGTCCCCTGCTGTCCGCATCCTGGCAAGGCCCTTCAGTCCCATGCGTCGTCCCGCCCCCCGCCCCACCCCGAACCCGCGTCGCCTCGTGCTGGCCGGCGCCTCGCTGATCGCGCTGGCGCCGTTCGTCCTGCCCTCGTCCGCGCAGGAGGCGACCGCGCCGCGCCGCGGCGTCGGCGAGCCCTCGGCGCAGGGCAGCGTGCGCCTGGAGGAACTGACCGTCGAGTCGCGCGACGGCACGGCGGCGCGCGTCGTGGTCCCGCGCGAGGATCCGCGCGGGCCGATCGACGGCTACGTCGCCAAGCGCACGCTGACCTCGACCAAGACCGACACGCCGCTGATCGAGACGCCGCAATCGGTCAGCGTGATCGGCCGGCAGCAGCTCGACGCGATCAAGCCCCAGCAGATCGGCGAGATCATCAATTATTCGGCCGGCGTGTTCGGCAACGCCTTCGGCCCGGATTCGCGGGTCGACTTCTTCCAGATCCGCGGCTTCACCGCGAGCGACACCGGCCTGTACCGGGACGGGCTGCAGCTGTTCAACTACGGCTTCGCCTCCTACAAGGTCGATCCGTTCGGGGTCGAGCGCGTCGACGTGCTGCGCGGCCCCGCCGCCGTGCTGTTCGGCCAGGGCGGCCCCGGCGGCCTGATCAACATCATCAGCAAGAAGCCCCCGCTCGAGCCGTTGAACTACGTCGAGGTCGGCGGCGGCTCGTTCGGCCAGAAGTACCTCGCCTTCGATTTCGGCGGCCCGGCCGACACCGAGGGCCACTGGTTCTACCGCTTGACCGGCATCGGCCGGCAGGGCGGCACGCAGGTCGACGGCCTCGACGAGAACCGCGGCTACATCGCGCCGAGCTTCACCTACAAGCCGGACGGCGCCACCACGCTCACCGTGCTGACGAGCCTGCAATACGACGACACCGGCCGCATCAACGCCTTCCTGCCCTACCAGGGCACGGCGCGCCCGGACGTGTTCGGCGCGCGCATCCCGCGCAGCTACAACGTCCAGGACAAGGACAACAACGTCTATCGCCGGACGCAGTACAGCCTCGGCTACGAGTTCGAGCACGTCTTCGACGACACGTGGACGTTCCGGCAGAACCTGCGCTATGCGTACAGCGAGTCCTACGACAACTCGTTCAGCATCAACGGCTACGCCGACCCGCTGCAGACGCAGCTGGCGCGCTACCGCTTCCGCGCCACCTCGCGGATCGGCGCGTTCAACGTCGACAACAACGCGGTCGCCCGGTTCGACGACGGCTTGTTCCGGCACACCTTCCTGGTCGGGCTCGACTACAAGAACGTGCAGCTGAACGACAACCAGGCGACGGGCGGCTTCGTCGGCCCGGCGGTCGCGAACTTCAACCTGCTGGCGCCGAACTACGGCTCGCCGACCGTGGCGGCGGCGCCCTACCTGGTCAACTACGACGTCTTCCAGCAGGTCGGTCTCTACGCGCAGGACCAGATCAAGCTCACGCCCGAGCTGACCCTGGTGCTTTCCGGCCGCGGCGACTTCACCTCGAACGAGGTCAACAACCTGCTGGCCAGCACCGTCACGCGCCAGACCGCCAACGCCGGCACCCAGCGCTACGGCCTGATCTACAACTTCGATTTCGGCCTGGCGCCCTACGTCTCCTACGCGAGCTTCTTCAACCCGCAGATCGGGACGAACTTCTTCAGCCAGCCGTTCAAGCCGACCACCGGCGACCAGTACGAGGTCGGCGTGAAGTACCAGCCGCCGGGCTACGACGCCTTCCTGACGCTGGCCGCCTTCGATCTGACCCTGGCCAACTCGCTGACGATCGACCCGAGCAACAACCTCAACCAGCTCCAGCTCGGCGAGACGCGCTCGCGCGGCTTCGAGGCGCAGTTCGTGGCCAACCTCACCCGCGACCTCAACGTCACGGCCTCGTTCACGACCTTCAACATCGAGGTCACCCGCGGCGACGTCGGGGTGATCGGCCGGGCGCCGACCGCGACCCCGGAGACGCTGGCCACCGTGTTCGCCGACTACACGATCCCGGGGGGCGAGTGGCGCGGCTTCGGCTTCGGCGGCGGCGCGCGCTACGTCGGGCGCTCGTTCGCGGACACCGCCAACACCCTGACGGTGCCCGAGCGGGTGCTGTTCGACGCGGTGGTGCACTACACCCGCGACAACTGGCGCTTCGCGGTGAACGCTCAGAACATCGCCGACAAGCGCTACGTCTCGGCCTGCCAGTCGACGGCGGCCTGCTTCTACGGCGAGGCCCGTCGCATCACCGCGAGCCTGAGCTACAAGTGGTGAGCCTCCCGCGGGCGGCGCGCGCCACCCGCGTCGCCTGCCATGATCCTCGGCTCCCTACGATTCTTGCCCCGGCTCCTGCCGTGCCCGCTCGCGCAGCAGGTACTTCTGCACCTTGCCGGTGGAGGTCTTGGGCAGCTCCCCGAACACGATGGTCCGGGGCATCTTGTAGGCGGCCAGCCGCCCGCGGCACCACCGGATGAGGTCGTCGGCGCTGGCCGCGGCGCCGTCCCTGAGCTCGACGAAGGCGCACGGCGTCTCGCCCCACTTGTCGTCGGGCTTGGCGACGACCGCGGCGGCGGCGACCGCCGGGTGCTTGAACAGCGCGTCCTCGACCTCGATCGAGGAGATGTTCTCGCCGCCCGAGATGATGATGTCCTTCGAGCGGTCCTTGAGCTGCACGTAGCCGTCGGGGTGCTTCACGCCGAGGTCGCCGGTGTGGAACCAGCCGCCCCGGAACGCCGCCTCGGTGGAGGCCGGGTTCTTGAGGTAGCCGCGCATCACCACGTTGCCGCGCATCATCACCTCGCCCATCGTCCGGCCGTCCGCCGGTACCGATTCCAGGGTCTCGGGGTCGCGCACGTCGAGGCCCTCGAGCACGGGATAGCGCACGCCCTGGCGGGCCTTCCTGGCGGCCTGCGCGTCGGCCGGGAGGTCGTCCCACTCGGCATGCCACGCGTTGACGACGGCCGGGCCGTAGCTCTCGGTCAGCCCGTAGAGGTGGGTGACGGCGAAGCCCGCCTCGCGCATGCCCGCCAGCACCGCCTCCGGCGGCGGCGCGGCGGCGGTGAAGAACGCGACCCGGTGGGGCAGGGGGCGGCGCTCGGCGTCGGAGGCGTTGATCAGCAGCTGCATCACGATCGGCGCCCCGCACAGGTGGGTGACGCCGTGCTCGGCCATCAGCGCGTACATCGCCTCGGCCCGGACCTGGCGCAGGCAGACATGGGTGCCGGCCACGATCGACAGCGTCCACGGGAAGCACCAGCCGTTGCAGTGGAACATCGGCAGCGTCCAGAGATAGACCGGGTGCTGCCCCAGGCTCCCGGTGACGACGTTGCCGAGAGCCAGCAGCGCCGCGCCGCGGTGGTGGTAGACCACGCCCTTCGGGTCGCCGGTGGTGCCGGAGGTGTAGTTCAGGCTGATCGCGTCCCACTCGTCGTCGGGCATCGCCCAGTCGTGCTCGGGATCGCCCTCGGCGAGGAACGCCTCGTAGTCGCGGGTGCCGAGGGCCTCGCCGGCGCCGGCATAGTGCGGATCGTCGTAATCGATCACCAGCAGGCTGCGCCCGGTCTGCGCCAGCGCGTCGCGCGCGACGCGCGAGAACTCCCGGTCGGCGACGAGGACCTTGGCCTCGCCATGATCGAGGCAGAAGGCCAGGGCCGCGGCGTCGAGGCGGGTGTTGAGGGTGTTGAGCACGGCGCCGGCCATCGGCACGCCGTAGTGGCACTCGATCATCGCCGGCGTGTTGGCGAGCAGCACCGCGACGGTGTCGCCCCGGCCGATCCCGTGGGCGGCGAGCGCCGAGGCCAGGCGGCGGCAGCGGGCGTAGAGCTCGGCATAGCTGCGCCGCAGGGGCCCGTGGATCACCGCGACCTGATCGGGAAACACCCGCGCCGCCCGGTCGAGATAGCCCAGCGGCGTCAACGGCTGGTGGTTGGCCGGATTCCGGTCGAGGTCGCGGTCGTAGATCGTGTCGCGGCGCATGGCGGCCTCCCGGCGAGCAAGGCCCGGACAGTACCGCGCACGGCAGCGTGATCCAACGGCCTGCGGCCGACCGGATCAGTGGTGGCGCTCGGCCCGGATCTCGCCGAGGGCGCGCGGATCCTGCAGGAACTTGGCGAGCTCGAAGCCGATCTCGATCATCAGGCCGTCGATCAGCTTGGTCAGGTTCGCCTCCCCGAGGCCGTCGGCGAGGGCGCGGAGCGCGATGGCGTGCTCGGCCATGCGGTTCACGAGGCGCTCCGTCTGGCGCAGGTCCGCCGACCGGTTCTCGGTGAGATCGATCGCGATGCCCCGCCCCTGCGCCGTCCCGTCGACCGCATTGCGCTCGACGCGCCCGCGGATGAGGAGCTTGCGCACGCCCGCCGCCGATTCGACGGTCCGGAACTCGGCCTCGACCGGCCCGCCGATCTCGCCGGCCGCGTGCAGGCAGCTCTCGACCCGGCTGCGGTCCTCGGGATGGGTCCGCTCGAGGAACGTGTCGATCGATACCCCGCCGGCGGCGACCTCGGGATCGAGGCCGAGCAAGCCGGCGAAGTCGCCCGACAGCGTGAGACGCCCCGCCCAGTGATCGTGCACCCAGGCGCCGACGACGCCGGAGGCGTCGAGGACAGCCCGGAGCTCGTCGTTGGAGTGCGGGTTCGGAGCCTGTGCCATGCAACTCCTAAAGGCCGGCGGCAGCAAAAATAAACTTGAGGTACGATCGACGGACGGGATGGCGCCCTCGAAAAGCAATCTAAGGCATCGCTTCCTCTAAGAAAAGTGAGAACCGACAGGGAGCCCTCGAAAACAAACTTGAGGTTGGAAAAACCCTCCGCATCCCGGGTCTCGGGCCGCGTTCCGGAGCCGGCGGATGGCGAGCGGATGCCGGCCGGCCCGAGACGGGGCCCGCCTCCGTTAACGGCCTCTTAACCATAACCGACGCGATATCGGGATCACGGCATCCCTGGGTCACAGGATCCTCGCCTTCGCGCGGAGCTCCCCGATTCTAGGTTGCCCGGAGCGCGTGCGCCGCAACTCCGGCTTTGGCCTGCGAACGGGACGGCGGCATGCCCGCGCCCGGCAGGACGGCGGATCGTGCCGCACCGCGACGCGCATGCGCGCGCTTTTGAGCCAAGGCAGCTTGAACCGAGGACCGGCCGATGAAAGCGATCACCTTCGTCACCCAGAAGGGGGGCAGCGGCAAGAGCACGCTCTGCATCTCGCTCGCGGTCGCCGCACAGGAGGCCGGCCGCTCGGTCTGCATCCTGGAGATGGACCGGCAGGCTACGATCTCCGACTGGCTCGACCACCGCACCGCGGAGGGCCCCGAGGTCGCGCAGATCGATGCGACGCAGATCGACGCCGTGATGACCCAGCTTCGGGACTCGGCCTACGACTACGTCTTCATCGACACGCCCGGCGTCGATTCCACCGGCACCCTCTCGGCGATCCGCGCCGCCGACCTCTGCATCATCCCGTGCCGGCCGACGCCCGCGGACCTGCGCGCGTTCAAGCCGACGCTGGCCGCCGTGTACCGGCTCGAGAAGAAGTTCGCCTTCGTCCTCAACCAGACGCCGCCGCGCTCCTACCGCATCCGCGACGCGGCCGACGGCCTCGCGGTGCTGGGCATCCTGCCCGACGTCAACATCGTGGCGCGCACCGACCACCAGGACGCGATCGGCGTCGGCCAGGGCGTCACCGAGTTCAACCCGAAGGGGCAGGCGGCGGGCGAGGTGCGCCGGCTGTGGTCCTGGATCGAGAAGCGCACGCAGGCGGGCAAGGTCGGATCGGGACAGGCGGTCTCGGGCAAGCCCGTTTCGGGCCAGACCGGATCCGGCAAGGCGGTGAAGCATGTCGAAGCCGCCTAAGCTCAACCTCGCCTCGATCGTCGCGGCCTCGGTGCCGGCCGCGCGCGCCGTGCCGCAGACCGCCGAGATCGTCCAGCTCGACCGCGGTGCGAGCCCGCCGAAGCGCGGGCCCGCCACCCTGAAGGAGCGCGCCCGGCAGATGTCGGTCTATCTCGAGCCGCCGGTCTACGACCAGCTGCGCGACCTCGCCTATGCCGAGCGCACCAAGATGCACGCGATCATGCTGGAAGCCCTCGACCTGCTGTTCAAGCAGCGCGGCGCCCGCTCGATCGAGCAGCTCTCGGAGCCGCTCCAGCGCTGAGGCTCCGCAACCGCACCGGCGAGATCACGGGTACGGGCCTTGCCCCCGCCCGGTCTCGTCGATCCGCGTGCGAGCGGTTTCTGAACGTTCCTGGAACGCCTTGGCGCCGAACGCTCAAGCGATGCGGGAACGCGAAACCCTGTGAATCGCGGCGGTCGGACGGCGCGCGGCGCGTTCCGTTCAGGCTTCCTTTACGGCGTTCGGACAAGTGTCGGCTCGTTCGGTCGCCGCCCCCTTGTACAGGGGGCGAGCCGGACGCCCCGGCGTGACCGCTCCCGTGCGGGCCGGACCTTCGGCACGTGGCGTACAGGCGGATCCGGTGGGCATGGCGCGTTCGACGCTTCTTCGAATCCCGGATTCGCGCCGCGGCCCGCTTCCCTTGCGGCGCCTGCTCGCGGTCTCGGCGATCGCGCTGGCCACCGCCAACTGCAGCACGAACCCGCAGAAGTTCGCCGGCCCCGCCGGTAACGGGCTCGACCCGAAATACGGCGTGAAGACCAGCCCGCGCCTCTACAACGAGGGCGACGTGATCCCGAAGGGCGGCGGACGCCGCTTCTCGGGCAAGCCCTACGTGGTCGCCGGCCGCACCTACGTGCCCAAGGAGGATGCCCGCGGCTACGTCCGCGAGGGCCTGGCCTCGTGGTACGGCGCCGCCTTCCACGGGCGGATGACCGCCAACGGCGAGGTGTTCGACCGCCACTCGATCGCCGCCGCCCACCCGACCCTGCCGCTGCCGAGCTACGTCCGCGTCACCAACACCGCGAACGGCTACTCGATGGTGGTGCGCGTCAACGACCGCGGCCCCTACCATGCCGACCGCGTCATGGACGTCTCGGAGGAGGTCGCCCGGGCGCTCGAGTTCCACAACAAGGGCACCGCGCACGTGCGCGTCGCCTATCTCGGCAAGGCCTCGGTCGCCGGCTCCGACGACCGCAAGCTCCTGGCGACGCTGCGCACCGACGGCGGGCCGGCGGGCGTGCGCGCCCCGGTGATGGTGGCCGATCTCGGGCCCTCGGAGGAGCCGGAGCGGTTCTCGCGCACGACGCCGGCGCCGCTGGCGTTCAAGCCGGCACCGGAGCGCGAGGAGCGCGACGAGGCCCCCGCCCCGCATCCGGTGCGCGCGCCGATCGTGCTGGCGCGGGCGGCGGTGGCCGTGCCGGCCGCCCTGCAGCCGACGGCCGTGCGCGGCCAGGCGTTCCGGCCGGCGCCGGTGCGGGTGGCGGGGCTCAACCCGGCCGCGGAGCGCATGGCGCCGGCCTCCGCGCCGATCGCCCGGCTCGCCGGCAGGGACGCGCCGGTCCGTCTCGCCGCGACTTCGCCCGCGACGCGCACGGCCCAGGCCGTGCCCGCACGGATGCCGGCGGCCCGGCCGGGCTCCGTCCCGCCCGCGATGCCGCCCTCGGCCAAGCTCGCGCTGGCCCGGCTCACGGGCGCCGCGGCCCCGAGCGACAAGAGCTCGGGCGACAAGGGAACGGCCCGCGCAGTCGTGAAGAGCCGCGTCGACCTCGCCGCGAAGCCGCCCGGCAAGCCTGCCGACAAGCGCGGCGCGCGGCTCGCCGGGATCTACTGACGAGCCGGCGCCGTCCCGTCCTGGCGGAGCCCGGTCGTCCGCGAGACGACCGGCGGTCCCGCGGTCGCGGGGAGAGCCGGCGGGCCGGGACGACCCCCTGCGTATCCCTGCGGCCGGGGGATCGTTCAGGTCCCGGCGATCTCGGCCCGAACCAACCTCGGATCGTAGAAGAACCCGCCTCGGCCGGTGCGCGGGCAGGTGCGCTGCGTCATTTCGCATTCGATCCGGCGCGGAAACCGTAATATGGTCACGCTTGTTATCCGAGGCGGGATGTTCGCGAGCGTGGCGGCCCGGCCGCACGGGAGTCTTTTGATGCGCAGGACCTGGGTCTTCCTTCTGGCGGCGGCCTGCGCGCTCGCAACGCCGGCTCGCGCGCAGGTCTTCCAGACCGCGGCGCCGCACGCGATCCTGGTCGACGCCGATTCCGGCTCGGTGCTGTTCGAGAAGGCGGCCGACGAGCCGTTCGCCCCGGCCAGCATGGCCAAGCTGATGACCACCGACATCGTGTTCGACGCCCTCAAATCCGGGCGGCTGACGATGGAGACCGAGTTCACGGTGACCGAGGACGCGTGGCGCCGGGGCGGGGCGGGGGGCGGCGGCTCGTCGATGTTCGCCCAGGTCAACAGCCGCATCAAGATGCAGGACCTGCTGCGCGGGCTCGTGGTCCAGTCGGGCAACGACGCGGCGATCACGATCGCCGAGAACATGGCCGGTTCCGAGGAGGCCTTCGCCGCCATCATGAACCAGCGCGCGAAGGAGATCGGGCTGACGCGCTCGACCTTCCGCAACGCCACCGGCTACTCGGCGCCCGACCAGCGGGTCACCGCGCGCGACATGGCCAGGCTCGCCGCGCACATCATCGACACCTACCCGGACCTGTACAAGATCTTCTCTGAGCGCGAGTTCACCTGGAACAAGATCAAGCAGCAGAACCGCAACCCGCTGCTCGCCCTCGACATCGGCGCCGACGGCCTCAAGACCGGCTACCTCGAGGAATCCGGCTACGCGCTCACCGGCTCGGCGGTGCAGAACGGCCAGCGCCTGATCATGGTGATCTCCGGCCTCAAGACCGCGCGGGACCGTGCGGCCGAGGCGCGCAAGCTGATGGAATGGGGGTTCCGCGCCTTCGAGCCGCGGCAGGTGTTCACCCCCGGCGAGACGGTGGCCGAGGCCTCGGTGTTCGGCGGCGCGTCGGGATCGGTGCCGCTGGTCGCCAAGAAGCCGGTGCGGGTGCTGCTGCCGCGCGGCTCCTCCGATCGCGTGACGGCGCGCGCCGTCTACCAGGGGCCGCTGGTCGCCCCGGTGGAGGAGGGCCGCGAGGTCGGCCGCCTGAAGATCATGCGCGGCGATGCGGTGGCGCTCGACCAGCCGCTCTATGCCGGCGCCTCCGTCGAGGCCGGCACCATCCAGCAGCGCGCGATGGATGCCGCGCTCGAGTTCGGCACCGGCCTCGTCCGCCGCGCCTTCGACAAGGCGGGCAAGGGCGAGAAAGCCGGCGACAAGCCTGGCGAGAAGCCCGCCAACCCGTCGTGAGGACCGAGAGGCGCGGGCCCCATGCTGCCACCACCGCGTCGGCAGCCATGACCGCTTCGACCCCGACCGCTTCGACACCTCGCGGCGTCTTCATCACCTTCGAGGGCGGGGAGGGCGCGGGCAAGTCGACCCAGGTGGCCCGTCTCGCCCGGACGCTCGGCGCGCACCGCACGGTCACGACCACCCGCGAGCCCGGCGGCTCGACCCGCGCCGAGGAGATCCGCACGGCGCTGCTCGCCGGGGTCGCCAAGCCCTACGGGCCCTTCGCCGAGGCGCTGCTGTTCTCGGCCGCGCGCATCGACCACCTCGACCGCCTGATCCGCCCGGCGCTGGCCTCGGGCGAGGTCGTGCTGTGCGACCGCTTCATGGATTCGACCCGCGCCTACCAGGGCGCCGCCGGCGGTCTCGATGCGGAAGCCGTCGCGGCGCTCGAGCGGGTCGTCGTCGGGCCGACGCGGCCCGACCTCACCCTGATCTTCGACCTCGACCCCGAAATCGGCCTGGCCCGTGCGCGGGCGCGGGCGGCCGGGCAGGGGGCACAAGGGGCGCAGGCCGCACCGGACCGCTTCGAAGCCGAGGCGCTGGCCTTCCACGCCCGCCTCCGCGATGCCTTCCGGGCGATCGCGCAGGCCGAGCCGGCGCGCTGCGTCCTCGTCGACGCGGCGCGCGATCCCGATGCCGTCGCGGACGCGGTCCGCGCAGCGGTCGCCGCGCGCCTGCCCGGCCTCCTCGACGACACCGAAGGCCGCACCGATGCCGCCTGATCGCGCCCCCGACGACGTCGAGCCCGGCGACCTTCCCGGCATTGTCCGCCCGCGCGAGACGCTGCGCCTCGTCGGCCATGCCGAGGCGGAAGCGGCCTTCGCCGAGGGCATCGCCTCGGGCCGCCTGCACCATGCCTGGCTGATCGGCGGCCCGGCCGGCATCGGCAAGGCGACCCTGGCCTACCGCGTCGCCCGCCGCCTGCTCGCCGACCCCGACGGGGTCTCGCGCGCGCCCGGCCTCGACATCTCCGCGGGCGATCCCGTGACGGCCAAGATCGCGGCGCTCTCGCACCCGAACCTCGTGGCCCTGCGCCGCCACCGGGTGCCGACCGCGAAGACGCTGCCGACCAAGATCCCGGTCGACGCGGTGCGCAAGGCGCTCGAGCTGTTCGGCTCCACCGCGGGCAATGCCGGCTACCGCATCTGCATCGTCGACAGCGCCGAGGACCTGAACGCCAACGGCGCCAACGCGCTGCTGAAGATGCTGGAGGAGCCCCCGCCCCGCGCGCTGTTCCTCATCGTCAGCCATGCGCCGGGCCGGCTCCTGCCGACGATCCGCTCGCGCTGCCGCGCCCTCGCGCTCCGGCCCCTGGACGCGGGCGCCGTGGCGGCGGTGGTATCCGGCTTCCCGCCGCCGTTCCCGGCGCCCTGCGCCGAGGCGCTCGCCCGGGCCGCCGACCTGTCCGAGGGCTCGGTGGCGCGCGCCGTCGCGATGCTCGATCCGGCGATGCAGGGGCTGGTCGCCGAGATGGAGACCCTGCTGTCGCGCGCCGACCATCCCGATTGGGGCCGCGTCCTCAAGCTCGCCGACAAGCTCGCCGGGCGCGAGGCCGAGCCCCTGTTCGCGGCCGGCCTGGAGACCGTCGAGCGCTTCGTCTCGGCCGAGCTCCACCGCCGGCGGGCGGAGCCGCCGGCGCGCCTTGCGGCCCTGGTCGAGGTGTGTGAGAAGTTCGGCCGTACGGCGCGCGAGGCCGCGACCTACAATCTCGATCGCCGGCCCGTGGTCCTGTCGCTGTTCGCGGACCTCGCGGGCGCCGTGCGGACCGGCTAGAGCATCGTCCCGAACGGTGCCGGTTCGGCGCCGGCGAACGCGCACGACGCCGTCGCCGGAACGGCGCCGATCCTGCAGAGCCGCGTATCCGGGAATGTCCGACGTGACCGCCAAGACGAACAGCACCAAGACCTTCAGCATCACCACGGCGATCTCGTACCCCAACGGCGCGCCGCATATCGGCCACGCCTACGAGGTGGTCGCCACCGATGCGATCGCGCGCTTCAAGCGCCTCGACGGCTACGAGGTGCTGTTCACCACCGGCACCGACGAGCACGGTCTCAAGATCCAGCAGACGGCGTCGCGCGCCGGCACCACGCCGCGCGCCTTCGTCGACGGCATGGCGGCCCGGTTCCAGGCGGTGGCCGACCGGCTCGACTGCGCCTACGACCGCTTCATCCGCACGACGGAGCCCGCCCACACCGCCGCCGCGCAGGAACTGTGGCGGCGGATGGAGGCCAACGGCGACATCTACCTCGACACCTATGCCGGCTGGTACTCGGTCCGCGACGAGGCCTATTACGGCGAGGACGAGACCCGCCTCCTGGAGGACGGCACCCGCCGCTCGCTCGCCACCGACACGCCCGTCGTGTGGATGGAGGAGGAGAACTTCCTGTTCCGGCTCTCGGCCTACGCCGACCGCCTGCTCGCCCTCTACGACGCGCAACCGGACTTCATCGGCCCCGAATCGCGGAAGAACGAGGTCGCGAGCTTCGTGCGCTCCGGCCTGAAGGACCTGTCCGTCAGCCGCACCACCTTCGACTGGGGCGTGCCGGTGCCCGACCGGCCCGGCCACGTCATGTACGTCTGGGTCGACGCGCTGACGAACTACCTCACCGTCACCGGCTTCCCCGACGAGGCCGACGAACGGCGGAAATTCTGGCCGGCGGACCTGCACGTCATCGGCAAGGACATCGTCCGCTTCCACGCGGTGTACTGGCCGGCCTTCCTGATGTCGGCCGGGCTGCCGCTCCCGAAGCGCGTCTTCGGCCACGGCTTCCTGCTCTCGAAGGGCGAGAAGATGTCGAAGTCGCTCGGCAACGTCCTCGACCCGATCGACCTCGCCGACACCTACGGCGTCGACGCCGTGCGCTACTTCGTGCTGCGCGACGTGCCCTTCGGCGGCGACGGCAGCTACAGCCACGAGGCCATCATCACCCGCATCAACGCGGACCTCGCCAACGACCTCGGCAACCTCGCCCAGCGCTCGCTCTCGATGATCGCCAAGAACGTGTCCGGAGCGGTCCCGGAGCCGGGTGCCTTCACCGAGGCCGACCGGACACTGCTCGCCGCCGCCGACGCCCTGCCGGCGCGGGCGCGGGCTCTGATGGACGACCTCGCGCTCCATTCCATCCTCGCCGAGATCTGGGCGGTGGTGGCCGACGCCAACCGCTACTTCGCGGCCGAAGAGCCGTGGAAGCTGAAGAAGACCGATCCGGAGCGGATGGGCACCGTGCTCTACGTGACCGCGGAGGTTCTGCGCGCGGTCGGCATCCTGGTGCAGCCCTTCGTGCCGCGCTCGGCCGCGAGCCTGCTCGACGTGCTGGCGGTGCCGGCCGACCGGCGCCTCTTCGCCGACGTGGGGGAGGGCGGCCGCCTGACGCCCGGAACGCCGCTGCCGGCGCCGAGCCCGATCTTCCCGCGGTTCGAGAAGCCCGAGGCACCGGCTGCGTGAGCCGGCCGTTCCCGCCACACCGAACCCCTCGCCCAGGCTCCCGGACCGCATGCTCGTCGACAGCCACTGCCATCTCGACTTCCCCGACTTCGCCGCCGACCTCCCGGGCGTGATCGCCCGGGCGAAGGCCGCCGGCGTCGGCCGGATGCTCACGATCGCGACGCGGGTCGCCAAGGCCGACACCTATCGCGCCATCGCGGAGGCGCACCCGGAGGTCTGGTACACGGTCGGCACCCATCCGCACGGCGCGGCCGAGGAGCCGGACGTCGCGCCCGAGACCATCGCGGCGCTGACCGATCACCCGCGCTGCATCGGCATCGGCGAGGCGGGGCTCGACTACCATTACGAGGATGCGGCGCCCGAACCGGTTCAGGAGCGGGTGCTGCGCGCCCACATCGAGGCCGCCCGCGCGACCGGGCTGCCGCTGGTGATCCACGCCCGCGACGCCGACGCCCACATGGAGCGGGTGCTGACCGACGAGATGGGCCGCGGCCGGTTCTCGGCGGTGCTGCACTGCTTCTCGTCGGGCGCGCGGCTGGCCGAGGCCGGCGTCGCGCTCGGCCTCTACGTCTCGTTTTCCGGGATCGTCACCTTCCGCCGCTCGACGGCTCTGCGCGACATCGCCCGGCAGGTGCCGCCCGACCGCATCCTGGTCGAGACCGACGCGCCGTTCCTCGCCCCCGAGCCGCATCGCGGCCGGACCAACGAGCCGGCCTACACCGCCGACACCGCCCGGTCGCTGGCCGGGACCCTCGGCCTCGAAGCGGAGGCCTTCGCCCGCCTCACCACCGCGAACTTCCATCGCCTGTTCGCCAAGGCGGACCTGAAGGCAGGCCCGTCCGCGTGACAACCGGCGCCGTCCTCGGATACCACCCGAGCGGGAGGTCCGGATGGCGACGCTGACTCTGCGCATCCTCGGTTGCGGCTCGTCCGGCGGCGTGCCCCGCGTCGGCTACGGCTGGGGCGCCTGCGACCCGCACGACCCGAAGAACCGACGCCGGCGCTGCTCGATCCTCGTCGAGCGCCGGGAGGGCGAGGCCGGCACGACGCTGCTGATCGACACCTCCCCGGACCTGCGCGAGCAGCTGCTCGATGCGGGGGTGACGCGCCTCGATGCGGTGCTGTTCACCCACGCCCATGCCGACCACACCCACGGCATCGACGACCTGCGCCCCCTGGTGATCCAGATGCGCGCGCGCATTCCGGTCCATGCCGATACGCTCACGAGCGACCTGCTCCGCGCCCGCTTCGGCTACTGCTTCAAGACGCCGCCGGGCAGCGCCTACCCGCCGATCCTCGACCTTCGCGATCTGCCGATCCACGAGATCGTGGCAGTCCGCGGGGAGGGCGGGGCGATCGAGGCGGAGGCGCTGCCGGTCGAGCACGGCAACGAGGCGGCCCTCGGGTTCCGCCTCGGGCCGGCCGCCTACATCCCGGATCTCAGCCTCCTGCCCGAGGCGAGCCGGGCGCGGCTCCACGATCTCGACCTGCTGATCATCGACGCCCTGCGCGAGACCCCGCACCCGACCCATTACTCGGTCTCGGAGGCGCTGGCGTTGATCGCGGACGTGCGCCCGCGTCGCGCGATCCTCACCAATCTCCACACCGACCTCGACCACGCGACGCTGGCGGCCAAGCTGCCGCCCGGCGTGGTGCCGGCCTATGACGGCCTGACCGTCACCCTCGATCTCGATCGGCCCGCGCGGGCGTACGGGGATTGAACCCGATGCCGGGTTGGGCGCGCGCCTGACGGTCGCGCGATCGGCGGCAGATGGCGGAGCTCGGGCGATCGCCCGGCCGGCCGGCCGGCCGGCCGACGGACGTCGATGTCGTGCCGAACGACTCCGCGGTCCAGTTTCGCGAAGACCCCGTGATCGCACCGTCAAAGGGTTCGGCAGGCTTCCCATCCGCGCGGACGGTGGCCCGACGCCTGCCGTCCGAGAGCCGCAGCCACTGACGCGCGAAGAGGACGGGTGGGGATGAGTCGACTTCCCGGAGAGGCCTGCCGTCGTCGTCGGAACCCGGGAGGACCGCGTCACACGCCTGTCGCGGATTTTATGGATTTCTCCGCATTTGGCTGTTGACGGGCTGCTGGGTGGTCCGTATACCCCTGTTCATCGAGACGGGGCGGCGGCGACGCGGTTCTGGACTTGGTCCACCGACATGACGAGCGATGGGGCAGCTGGCGAGAGCCGGGTGGCCTGGTGTTTGTG
>NZ_JAKSYR010000170.1:0-752 GCF_022829705.1 Methylobacterium sp. E-025 | reverse complement strand
CGGATGTTCTCCAGTTGGACAGGTGTGACGACTCCGCGGGCGTAGTCGTTGGCGGCGAGCTGCAGGCCCTTGAGCGCCACCTCGTCGTAGTACGACGATAACGACCTCTCCTTCAGCATCGCCTCGCCCAGGTCACGCGCCTCGTCCGGATCGCCCGCGAGCATGCGCTGGTAGAAGTTCTCCACCGGGGTCAGCGGGGGCCGGTCGCCGAGCAGGATGTCTAGGAACTCCAGGCTGTCGACGTGGCGGCCGAGGACGACGAGGCATACCGTGAACGGGGTCGCCAGGATCAGGCCGATGGGCCCCCACAGGAAGCCCCAGAACAGGGTCGAGACGATCACGGCGAACGGCGAAAGACCGGTCGAATGCCCGTAGAGAAGCGGCTCGATCACCTGCCCGAAGATTGGCTCGGCGATCAGGAACAGGGCCGCAGTCGCGATCACCATCGACCAGCCCGGATCGACCGCCGCGGCCAGAGCCACGGGGAGGATGCCTGAGATGAAGGCCCCGATGTAGGGGACGAAGCGCATCAGGGCCGAGAACACGCCCCACAGGATCGGGTTGGGGACGCCGATGAACCAGAGGCCGACGCCGACGATGACGCCGAAGGCGGCGTTCATGCCGAGCTGGGCGAGAAAGTAGGTGCCGAGACGACCGGCCGCGTCATCCATCGCCACGGTGGTGCGATGCAGGTCGCTCGACCCGAACAGGCGGATCATGCGGTTGCGCAGGTCCTCACGCTGAAGGAGCAG
>NZ_JAKSYR010000169.1:0-628 GCF_022829705.1 Methylobacterium sp. E-025 | reverse complement strand
CGGCTGCTATGCGCGGCAGTCATGTAACGCTTTCTCCCACGACTCGGCCGGAACGACGAGCAACTTCGCCCCACCCCCCTCCGCGACACTTGTTCTGCGGGTGTCGGGCGACGCCTGGAACGGCACCCCGCATTTCGCTGTGCTCGTCGACGGGCAGCAGGTCGGTGGTACCCTGACGTCGAACGCTTCGCACGCGGCGGGCCAGACCGAGGACCTGACCCTGCCCGGCAACTTCGGCCCCGGGGCGCACGCGATCGCAATCCGCTTCCTCGCCGATGCCTCCGGGGGGACGACGGCAGCCGACCGGAACCTCTACGTTCACGAGATGATCCTGGACGGCCACGCCTCTTCCGGCGACGCGGCGGTCAACACGGCGGGATGGAACAACAACGGCGTCGCCGGCATCTACTCGAACGGCGATGCGACCTTCCATACCGCCGCGTTGGCCAGTTCGGTAAAACCCGCATCGTCGGCGTCCGACACGCTCGTTCTGCGTGTGTCGGGCGACGCCTGGAACGGCACGCCGCATTTCGCGGTGCTCGTCGACGGGCAGCAGGTCGGTGGTACCCTGACGACGAACGCTTCGCACGCGGCGGGCCAGACCGAGGACCTGACCCTGACCGGCAAC
>NZ_JAKSYR010000165.1:0-21301 GCF_022829705.1 Methylobacterium sp. E-025 | reverse complement strand
GGCCGTGAACGTCGCCCCGCCGGACTCCGCCAAGACCTTCGTGATCGCCGCCGTCAGCGACGTCTTGCCGTGGTCGACGTGACCGATCGTGCCGATGTTGCAGTGCGGCTTCGTGCGGGCAAACTTCTCTTTGGCCATGGTTCCCGTTCCTGCGGCAGGGCCCGCGCACGGGCGCACCCGATCTCGACTCTCGCCCGGCTCGCGGGGGAGCCCCGGCGAAAGGCGCGGTCGGATTAGAGGCTCGCCGTCCTTTGATCAAGGGCCGGCGCCCCGGCCGCGCCCGCCGCCGGCCCGACCGGGCAGGCCGGCGGCGATTCGGTCGGGCAAGGTCGTCCGTGGCGCCACCGCTGCATTTGGGCCGCACTGTGGCATGGCGGGCATAGTTGCCCGGGCATGCTTACGCTTAAGTGGGGCCAGAGCCATTCGGGACAGTCTTCAGGTACCCCTCACATGACGAAGAAGCTTCTCCTCGCCTCGACCGTGCTGGCCGGCATGACCGCCGTCGCCTCCGCCGCCGACCTGCCGCGCCGCGAGCCCCCGCCGGTCTTCACCCCGATCCCGGTGTTCACCTGGACCGGCTTCTACGCCGGCCTCGAGTCGACCTACACCTTCACCGACCGCCAGCGGATCACCACCACCGGCATCTCGCCCGTGAACGTCGCCAACGTGCAGGCCCTGCGTCGTCCGCCGCTGGCCACCACCGAGACCGACGGCATCGGCAAGATCGGCGGCACCGCGGGCTACAACTATCAGTTCACCCCGGGCTCCGGCTTCGTCCTCGGCGGCGCCGTCAGCGTCGACTGGACCGACATCCACAAGGGCCGCTTCAGCCTCGACGCTCCGAACGCCGGCGGCGTCCTGCCCAACCCGAACTACTTCCGCCAGAGCCTGGAATACCTCGGCACCGTCACCGGCCGCGTCGGCTACGCCTTCGACCGGTTCATGGTCTACGGGACCGGCGGCTTCGCCTTCGGCGAGGTCCAGTACGATGCCAACTTCTACACCCCCGGCGGCGCCCTCGCCTTCGCCGGCCGCACCAACAACCTCGAGACCGGTTACGCCTACGGCGGCGGCGTCGAGTACGCGATCCCGACCGACAGCTTCCTGAACACCTTCGCCTTCGCGAAGTATCTCGGCCTGAAGTACGACGCCGTGACGATCAAGGCCGAATACCTCCACTACGACCTCGGCAGCCGCAACGTCATCGTCGGCTCGTTCAACGGTGTCGGCCCGGGCGCCGGCTACATCTCGCGCTTCCGCACCGAGGGCAGCATCATCCGCGCTGGCTTCAACTACAAGTTCGGCGGCCTCTAAGGTCTTCGCCGGAGGGTGATCCCTCCGGCCCCTTGGAATGCTGCGATGAAGCCCCGGGCGCATGCGTCCGGGGCTTTTTTCGTGTCGGCGGCGGCCGCTTTCGTCGATGGTCGCCTACCTCACGCCGCAGGCCCCGGTTCGCTGCGGGCAGGCTTGAACAGGCCGCTCGCGGTGGCGACCAGATCGCCGCCCTCCCCGCGGATCTCCGCCTCGCAGAACAGCACCGAACGCCCGCCGCGCACGACGAACCCTTCGGCGAGCAGCAAGCCGCGGCCGGGGGCGAGGAAGCGGGTCTGCATGTCGAGGGTGAGCACCGGCCGCCCGGCGGCGAGCCGCGCCGCCGTCCCCATGGCGATGTCGAGGAGCGTGCAGATCACACCGCCATGGGCGATGCCGAGGTTGTTGCCGTGGTCGTCGCGCAGCCTCAGCCGCAGCCGGGTGCGTCCCTCGGCATAGCCGAGCGCCTCGACGCCGCAGAGCCGCGCAAACGGGATGTCGGCTCCGAAGATCGTATCCTGCTCGCGCATCGGCTGCTCCGGCCCTCGCCCGTTTCGAAGGTCCGGTATGCGGGCGCTCGCGCGCCCTGACAAATCCGCCCGGCTTCGTCGCTCCGGCCGCGACCCGGTCGTTGACAGACCGGTATGGCCGGACGGACGATGCGGCCAACGGGATCCGCCAAGGATCCGCCTTCAGGGATGGACGCATGCGCCCGGCTCCGGCACCCGCCGCGCCCCGGATCTGCGAGGGCAGAACCGATACCGGCAGGACGCGCCGATGACCGAGCCGCGCTGGCGCCGCCGGCCCGAGGGCTCGACCTGGGGCGATTACGGCCCTGAGGACCAACTCGGCCGCGTCAACGGGCTCGATGCGGCCAAGGTGCTCCAGGGCGTCGCGGAGGTCCGCGTGGGCCGGACCTTCTGCCTCAGCCTGCCCCTCGACCTGCCCGGCGGCAACGTCCTGAACCAGCGCCGCCACCCGCCGCGCCTCAGCCCGACGGTCCGGGCCAACGGCCGGCCTGTGACCAACTTCCGGGTCTGCGAGGAGGTCGATGGCGCCACCGACGTGATCTGCGACGACCGGGTGATGCTCTATCTGCAATACTCGACGCAGTGGGACAGCCTCGCTCATGTCGGCGGTCTGTTCGACGCCGACGGGGACGGAACGCCGAAACCCGTCTACTACAACGGTTTCCGCGGCGGCCTCGACGTGACGGGTCCGAGCGAGGTGGCCGAGGTCGAGGCCCCGTCGCGCGCGCACCGCCTCGGCATCGAGCGCTTGGCCGAGCACGGCATGCAGGGCCGTGGCGTGATGGTCGACCTGCGGGCGCATCACGGCGACGCCCGCACGCTCGTCGGCTACGACGCCCTGATGCGGATCCTGGAAGCCGACGGGGTCGCGGTCGAGCCCGGCGACATGGTCTGCCTGCATACCGGCTTCGCCGACCGGCTCCTCGCCTGGGCCGGGCATCCGGACCCGCAGGAGGTCCACCGCATCAGCGCCGTCCTCGATGGCCGCGACGCGAGGCTGCTCGCCTGGATCACCGACAGCGGGCTCTCCGCGCTCGCCGCCGACAACTACGCGGTCGAGGCCTATCCCGCCCGGCCGGGCGGGGCGTGCTGCGCGATCCTGCCGCTGCACGAGCACTGCCTGTTCAAGCTCGGGCTGCCGCTGGGCGAGCTCTGGCACCTGACCCCGTTGGCGGCCTGGCTCAGGGCGAACGGGCGCCATCGCTTCCTGCTCACCGCGCCGCCCCTGCGGCTTCCCGGCGCCGTCGGCTCGCCGGCGACGCCGATCGCCACCGTCTGACCGGAGGAGGACATCATGGCCGAGATCGCCGTCGTCGGGGCCGGGCTGATGGGTCACGGCATCGCCCTGGTCCTGGCGCTCGGCGGCCATGCCGTCCGCCTCACGGACAGCCGCGCCGAGACCCTTGATGCGGTGCCCGCCCTGATGGCCTCCGCGCTTGCGACCTTGGCGGAAGCCGGCGCCGCGTCGGACGGGTGGACCGCCGACCGCCTCGCCGCGGCCGTGCGGCTTTCGCCGGACCTCGCGGCCACGGTCGATGGGGCGAGCCTCGTCGTCGAGGCGATCACCGAGGACCCGGAGGCGAAGCGCACGCTGTTCTCCGAGCTCGACGGGCTCTGCGCCGCCGACGCGGTGATCGCCAGCAACACCAGCTACCTCGACGTCTTCCCGCTGATCCCGGTCGGGCGGCAGCCGCGCGCCCTCGTCGCGCACTGGTACACGCCCCCCTACATCATCGATCTCGTCGACGTGGTGCCGGGTCCCGAGACGCGGCCGGAGGTGGTGGCCGAGATCCGCGACCTCGTCGTCGGGCTCGGCCAGGTGCCGATCGTCCTCAAGCGCTTCGTGCCGGGCTACGTCGCCAACCGCATCCAGTCGGCGATCACCGCCGAGGTGCACCACCTCCTCGACGAAGGCTACGCCACCCCGCGCGAGATCGACGACGCCATCGTGCACGGGCTCTCGCTGCGCACCCCGATTCTCGGCCACCTCGCCAAGGCGGACTTCACCGGGCTCGACCTGCAGCGCCGGGCGCTCGCCAACGCGAGCTACGCCCCGCCCCCGCCGCGCACCCGGTCGGGCAGCCTCGACGCCCTCTGCGCCGAGGGCCGGACCGGGGTAATGGCCGGGCGCGGCTACTTCGACTGGGGCGGCCGCGACCCGGCGGAGCTGTTCCGCGCGCGCGACCGCAAGCTGCTCGCCCTCAAGGCGGCGATGCGCGGCATCGGCCGGATGGAGGGCACGTGAGCGTCCGCCGCCGACCTCCGATCGCAGACGGGAGCACAGCATGATCGGCGCCGACCTTCGCGGCAAAGCCGTCCTCGTCACCGGGGCGTCCTCCGGCATCGGCCTGGCCGCCGCCACGCTGTTCGCGCGCAACGGGGCCGCGGTCGCCCTGAACCACCTCGCGGACGACCCACGCGGCCTGGAGGCCGCCGGCGTCTGCGCGCGGACGGTCTCTCCGTCACGGCGGTCGCCGGTGACGTCTCCCGCGCAGGCGAGGCGGAGGCGATGGTGGCCGAGGCGATCGCGATGCTCGGCGGCCTCGACGTGCTGATCAACAATGCCGGCACCTCGGGCACGCAGGCGCCGATCGCCTTCGAGGACCTCGACGCGATGACCGAGGATTTCTGGGATTCGATCCTGTCGACCAACCTCGTCGGCCCCTATCGCTGCGCGCGGGCCGCCGCCCCCGCCCTGCGGGCGCGCCGCGGCGCCATCGTCAACACCGCTTCGGTCGCCGGCCTCGGACGGCGCGGCTCCAGCATCGCCTACTCGGCGAGCAAGGCCGGGCTCGTGAACCTGACGCGCTCGCTCGCCCGGGCGCTCGCCCCCGAGATCCGCGTCAACGCGGTCGCGCCGGGCCTCGTGGCCACGCCCTGGACCGCGAACTGGCCCGAGGCGCGCAAGGCGGCGACCGTCGCCAACACCCTGATGGCGCGCCTGGCCGAGCCCGAGGACATCGCCGAGGCGATGTTCTTCCTCGCCGCCGGCGGGGCCTACATCACCGGCGAGACGCTGGTGGTCGACGGCGGGATGATCTGAGGAGACGGCGATGTCGCAGAAGACCGTGATCACCTGCGCCCTGACGGGCTCGTTCGACACGCCGTCGAAGAACCCGGCGGTGCCGGTCAGCCCGGTGGCCATCGCCCGCTCGGCGCTCGAGGCGGCCGAGGCCGGCGCCGCGGTGGTGCACATCCACGTCCGCCACCCCGAGACCGCGGCGCCGAGCATGGAGCTCGCGCATTACCGCGAGGTGGTGGAGCGCATCCGCGAGCGCAACGCCGACGTGATCCTCAACCTGACCACGGGCGCCGGCGGACGCTTCGTGCCGGGCGCGTCCGATCCGGCCGCGGCGGGGCTTGGCACCCTCTTCGAGACCCCGGCGGTGCGCACCCGCCACGTGAGCGCGCTCAGGCCGGAGCTCTGCACCCTCGACGTCGCGACGATGAACTTCGGCGAGAACCTGTTCCTCAACACCCCGGCGCACCTGCGCGCCATGGCCGAGGCGATCCGCGCCGCCGGCGTGCGGCCGGAGATCGAGGTGTTCGACCTCGGCCACATCGCGCTCGCCCGCCACCTCATCGCCGAGGGGCATCTCGCCGCCCCGCCGCTGTTCCAGATCTGCCTGGGCATCCCGTGGGGGGCGCCGGCCGACCCCGAGACCCTGGTGCAGATGCGCGCGCGCCTGCCGGCCGACGCGGTCTGGTCGGCCTTCGGCATCGGCCGGGCCGAGTTCCCGATGGTGGCGCTCGCCGCCAGCATGGGCGGCAACGTCCGGGTCGGCCTGGAGGACAACCTCTACCTCGCCCGCGGACGCCTGGCGCCGAGCAACGCCGCGCTCGTCGAGAAGGCGGTGACGCTGCTGTCGCTCATCGACTGCGCACCGGCGAGCCCGGCCGAGGCGCGCGCGATCTTCCGGCTAGCCGCGCGCGGTTGAGCCGGCCGGCCGGATCCGGCACACCGCCTGTCTTCCCGATACGGGCGGGATCGGCCCCGCCAAGGACCAGCACACCATGCGTGAAGCCGTCATCGTCTCGACCGCGCGGACCCCGATCGGCAAGGCCTATCGCGGCGCCTTCAACGACACCCAGGCGCAGGCGCTCGGCGGCCACGCGATCGCCCACGCGCTCTCCCGCGCCGGCATCGCGCCGGAGGAAGCCGGCACGCTGATCGGCGACGTGATCCTCGGGGCCGCCCTGCAGCAGGGCTCCACCGGCACCAACATCGCGCGGCAATCCGCCCTGCGGGCCGGGCTTCCGGCTTCGGTGGCGGGGATGAGCGTCGACCGGCAATGCGCCTCGGGGCTGATGGCGATCGCCACCGCGGCGAAGCAGATCGTCGTCGACGGCATGCAGGCCGCGATCGGCGGCGGCCTCGAATCGATCTCGCTCGTCCAGAACGAGCACCTGAATCGCTTCCGCGCCGAGGATGCGGCGCTCACCGCGATGGCCCCGCACGTCTACATGTCGATGCTGGAGACCGCCGAGATCGTCGCCGCCCGCTACGGCATCGATCGGGAGGCGCAGGACCGCTACGCGCTGCAGTCGCAGCACCGCACCGCCGAGGCCCAGGCCAACCGGCGCTTCGCCGACGAGATCGTGCCACTGGCGACCGAGATGGCGGTCGTCGACAAGGCGACCGGTGCCGTGACGAAGCGCGCGGTGACGCTCTCGCAGGACGAGGGCAACCGGCCGCAGACCCGGCTCGAGGACCTTTCCGCCCTGAAGCCGGTGTTCCGCAACGGGCAGGCCGTCGCCGAGGGCGCGTTCATCACCGCCGGCAACGCGAGCCAGCTCTCGGACGGCGCCTCGGCCTGCGTGCTGATGGAGGCGCGGGAGGCCGAGCGGCGCGGGCTGCAGCCGCTCGGCGCCTATCGCGGCATGGCGGTGGCCGGGTGCGCGCCCGACGAGATGGGCATCGGCCCGGTCTTCGCCGTGCCCAAGCTTCTGGAGCAGCACGGGCTCACCGTCGGCGACATCGACCTGTGGGAGCTGAACGAGGCCTTCGCGGTCCAGGTCCTGTATTGCCGCGACCGCCTCGGCATTCCCGACGAGCGCCTCAACGTCGACGGCGGCGCGATCGCGATCGGCCATCCCTACGGCATGTCCGGCGCGCGCATGACCGGGCACCTGCTGATCGAGGGGCGCCGCCGGGGCGCCAAGTACGGCGTGGTCACGATGTGCGTGGGCGGCGGCATGGGCGCGGCCGGCCTGTTCGAGATCTACTGAACGCGCGACATCGGTTGCGCGCAACCTAGTTTCGTGGAATGAAGGGTCATCGATCGCCCGCGAGCGGGTGCGTGATTCCCAACGCCGACAGGAGACGACGATGCAGGCTCTCTACACCGCCCACGCCCACGCCACCGGCGGCCGCGAAGGATCTGCCGCGACCGACGACAGCCGTCTCGGCGTCGGCCTCTCGACCCCGAAGGAGCTCGGCGGCAACGGCGGCCCGGGCAGCAACCCCGAGCAGCTCTTTGCCGCCGGCTACGCCGCCTGCTTCCTCGGCGCGATCAAGTTCGTCGCCGCCCAGGACAAGGTGAAGGTGCCCGAGGACGCCCGCGTCGACGCCGAGGTCGGCATCGGCAAGCGCGACGACGGCACCGGCTTCGGCCTCACCGTCAGCCTCAAGGCCAGCCTGCCGGGCATCGATGCCGAGAAGGCCGCCGACCTCGTGAAGCGCGCCGACGTGGTCTGCCCGTACTCGCACGCCACCCGCGGCAACATCCGGGTCGACGTCGCCGCCGTCTGATCGCGGCCGGAACCGAGACCGAAAAGACCCGCGACGGGGCACCCCGTCGCGGGTCTTTTCATGCGTGTCGACCGCGGGAGGGCCCTGGCGTTCAGGCCTCGGATTCCATCCCCTCCAGCTCCGCGATCATGCCCTCGATCATGCCGAGGCCGATCTGCCAGAAGCCGGGATCGCGGGCGTCGAGGCCGAACGGGGCCAGGAGCTCGCCGTAGGGCTTCGAGCCGCCGGCCGAGAGCAGAGCGAAGTAGCGCTCGACGAAGCCGCCCTCCGCCTTCGCGTAGACCCCGTAGAGCGAGTTCACCAGGCAGTCGCCGAAGGCGTAGGCGTAGACGTAGAACGGCGAGTGGATGAAGTGGGGGATGTAGGCCCAGAACGGCTCGTATCCGGCATCGAGCGTGATCGCCGGGCCGAGCGATTCGGCCTGCACCGACATCCACAGGCCGTTGATCTGCTCCGCCGTGAGCTCGCCCTCGGCGCGCGCGAGGTGGACCTTGCGCTCGAAGGAGTAGAACGCGATCTGGCGCACCACCGTGTTGATCATGTCCTCGACCTTGGCGGCCAGCATCGCCCGGCGCTGGGTCGTGTCGGTCGTCGCCGCGAGCAGGCGCCGGAAGGTCAGCATCTCGCCGAACACGCTGGCGGTCTCGGCCAGGGTCAGCGGCGTCGGTGCCATCAGCGCGCCGTTGTGGCCGGCCAGCACCTGGTGCACGCCGTGGCCGAGCTCGTGCGCGAGGGTCATCACGTCCCGCGGCTTGCCCTGGTAGTTGACCAGCACGTAGGGGTGGACCGAAGGCACCGTCGGGTGTGCGAAGGCGCCGGGCGCCTTGCCGGGCCGCGTCGGCGCGTCGATCCAGCGCCGGTCGAAGAAGTCCCGCGCGATGCCGGCCATCTTCGGCGAGAACGCGCCGTAGGCGTCGAGCACCGTGTCGCGCGCCTCGGTCCACGGGATGGTGCGCTGCTCGACCTTCGGCAGCGGCGCGTTGCGGTCCCAGTAGGGCAGCGCCTCGACGCCGAACCACTTGGCCTTCAGCCGGTAGTAGCGGTGCGAGAGCCGCGGATAGGCCTCGCGAACGGCATCGACCAGCGCCGCGACCACCTCGGGCTCGACGCGGTTCGAGAGGTGGCGGGCATCCGCCACGTCCTTGAAGCCGCGCCAGCGGTCCGAGATCTCCTTGTCCTTGGCCAGCGTGTTGGTGATCAGCGTGAACACCCGCAGGTTCTCGCGGAACACCTCGCTCAGCGCCCCGGCCGCCTCCCGGCGGACCTCGCCGTCCGGGTCCTGGAGCTTGTTCAGCGTCGGCTCCAGGGGCAGCCGCTCCCCCTGGACGGGGAAGCGCAGGGCCGCGATGGTCTCGTTGAACAGGCGGTCCCAGGCCGCGTTCGCGGTGACGGATTTCTCCAGGAACAGCTTCTCGATCCGGTCCTCGAGCTGGAACGGCTTTTCGCGGCGCAGATCCTCGATCCACGGGGCGTAGCGAGCGAGCGGCCCGGCGGACATCGCCACGTCGAGAACCCCGTCCTCGATCCGGTTGAGCTCGAGCGCGAAGAACAGCAGGTTTCCGGAGGCGTCGGTGAGGCGCTCGCGGGTGTCGCCGTAGAACTTCGCCCGCGCCTCGTCGGTGGTGTCGCCGGAATAGACCAGCCCGGCATAGGACATCAGGCGGCCGAGCAGCTCCTCGATCGCCTCGTAGGCCGCGACCGCGGCGGAGAGCTTGCCCGAGGCGTCGGGCCCGCTCGCGAGCTGCGCGACCTTCCCGGCGTAGGTCTCGGAGAACGAACGGCAATCCGTTTCCGCCTTCGCGAGGTCGCGGCGGAAGTCCGGCGCGTCCAGGCCGGAATACAGGTCGGCGAGGTCCCATTCGGGAAGCGGCCCGAGATCGACTGCGTGGGCCGCGGCACGCGCCGCGGAGGCGCCCTCGGCGCTCCGGAGGGGCGACCCTGCGGGGGCGAAGGCTCGGGCGGACATGATTCCTCGCATGCATCCTCGGTTCGTTGCCGGCGTGTCGCCCGCGCGGGGCCCGACGGGCCCTTCCCGCCTCATATCGAGCGCGATCGACGGCGTTCAACCGAATTCGGCGGCCGCCGGGGATGCAAGCGGCGCCTGCGGCAAATCTCCCGTCGTCGTTAAGCGGGGCTTTACGCATCTGGGCGACGCTCCGGCTCGAAACGAAACACCCGCCGGTCGTGCCGGGTGCCGGGTCCCGCGAGGTCCGGCGCCGCGGTCGACCCGCGGCAGCGAGGAAAAGCCCGCATGGCGACAACGGTCCTGATCGTCGACGACGATCCCGTTCAGCGTCGTCTCGCCGAGGCGACGGTGCGCCGCTTCGGCTTCGAGGCGAAGCTCGCGGAGAACGGTGCGGACGCGCTCGCGCTGCTGCGGACCCAGCCCGAGATCGACGTGGTGCTGCTCGACCTCGTCATGCCCGGCGGCCTCGACGGCCTCGGCGTGCTCGCCGAGATGCGGAAATCCGGCCTCGACACCCCGGTCATCGTCCAGACCGCCAACGGCTCCATCGACGCCGTCGTCACCGCGATGCGCGCCGGCGCCGTCGACTTCGTGGTCAAGCCCGCCGGCGCCGAGCGGCTGCAGGTCTCGATCAAGAACGCGCTCCGGGTCGACCACCTGGAGGAGGAGGTCCGGCGCATGCGCCGCCGCGCCTCCGGCTCGCTCAGCTTCAAGGACCTCACCTCGAAGTCGCCCGACATGGAGCGGGTGATCCGGCTCGCCGAACGCGCCGCGAAATCCAACATCCCGGTGCTGATCGAGGGCGAATCCGGCGTCGGCAAGGAGGTGCTGGCGCGCGCGATCCAAGGATCGGGCGAGCGGCGCGGAAAGCCCTTCGTTACGGTCAATTGCGGGGCGATCCCCGACAACCTCGTCGAATCGACCCTGTTCGGGCACGAGAAGGGCGCCTTCACCGGCGCCACCGAGCGCCATGCCGGCAAGTTCGTCGAGGCGTCCGGCGGGACGCTGTTCCTCGACGAGATCGGCGAGCTGCCCCTCGATGCGCAGGTGAAGCTGCTGCGCGCGCTGCAGGAGGGCGAGGTCGACCCGGTCGGGGGCAAGCGCAGCGTGCGCGTCGACATCCGCCTGGTCTCGGCGACGAACCGCTCGCTGCTCGACCTCGTCAAGGAGGGCCGCTTCCGCGAGGACCTGTACTATCGCCTCAACGTCTTCCCGATGACCCTGCCGCCGCTCCGCGCCCGGCGCGAGGACGTGCCCGACCTGGTGCGCTCGTTCTGCGCCCGGTTCGCGGCCGAGGAAGGCAAGCGCGTCCGCGCGATCACCCCCGAGGCGATGGCGCTGCTGACCCAATACGGCTGGCCAGGCAACGTCCGCCAGCTCGAGAACGCGCTGTTCCGCGCGGTGGTGCTCGCCGACGGCGACGAGCTGACGGTGGCCGAGTTCCCGCAGATCGCCGCCCAGGTCGAGGGCTTCGACGTCCGCATCCCGGCGGCGCCCGTGCAGCCGATGCTGTCGGCCCATTCGCCCGAGCCGGTGCGCGAGATCGTCCGCGTCGAGGTGCGCGACCCCCACGCGATGTCGCTGGTGGTCGAGGACACCGGCGAGATGAAGCCGATGGATGCGCTGGAGGCCGAGATCATCCGCTTCGCGCTGCAATTCTATCGCGGCCGGATGTCGGAGGTGTCGCGCCGCCTCGGAATCGGCCGGTCCACCCTGTATCGCAAGCTCAAGGATCTTGGGCTCGACGGCGACGACAAGGCCGAAGAGGCCGCGGCCTGATCCGGCCCGAGGGCCGACGCCTGACCGATGGGCTCGGCGCATCAGGCACTTGCAGGCACGCGACGGCGCGAGCGGAGGGGGTGCGATTGCGCACGACCGGGCTTGCGCCGATACTGATAAGGTTGTGGGCGGCCTCGAGGTCGGTCCCCAGGAGGTTCGCAGATGGGCGTCTCGCGCTCGGCCAAAGCAGCCCTGGCCGTCCTGTTGGCCGGCTCCGTCGCGCAGGGCGCCCTTTCCACGGCGGCCTTCGCCCGCGGTGGCCTGGACGACATCCCGCCCGCCACCGCCGTCGCCACCGCGACCCCGGACAAGGCCGTCGCCGCCGATAAGGCGCCCGCATCCGATCCGGCCGCGGTCTCGGATCCGAGCCTGCCGCCGCCGGCCACCGGCCTCGAGGCGGTGACGCCGTCCGAGCCGCCGAAGGCCGATCCGGCCCAGACCGAGGCGCCCGGACCGGAGCGTCCGGCGGTCGCCGCGGCGCCCACCGTGCCGAGCGACCCGCAGGCGGCCGCCGTGTTCAACCGCCTGGCCTCGCCTGCCCCGCTGCTCGCCCGCCTGACGACGAAGGAGCGCGAGGCGATCCAGGCGTTCTACGCGCTCGGCGCCTTCAAGCCGGTCTGGATCGTGGACGGCGCCTACACGCCGGCGGCGAAGGCCGTCGCCGCACGCCTCGCGGCGGCGCCCGAGGACGGCCTCGACGCCCGCGCCTATCCGGTGCCGGCGCTCCCGAAGGCGGGGAAAGCCGACACCGCCGGCAAGACGGAAAGCCCCGCCAAGGCCGAGGATCTGGCCGCCGTCGCGGAGGCCGACCTGAAGCTCTCGGCCGCCGCCGCCCTCTATGCCCGCGACGCGCGCGGCGGGCGGATCAACCTCGCCGCGATCTCGCGGCTGATCACGCCGACCCTCGATCTGCCGGCCGCCGACACGGTCCTGGCGAGCCTCGCCGGCGCAGGCGGCACCGCCGGCGACCTGCTCCAGGCCTACAATCCGCGCTCCCCCGGCTATCTCGCCCTCAAGAGCCGCCTGTCGGTGGCACGCGCACCGGCCGCGACGGACGATGCGGGTCCGGCGACCACCCTGCGCCTGCCGCCCGGTCCGGCCCTGCGCGTCGGCATGCGCGATGCGCGCGTGCCCCTGCTGCGCGCCCATTTCGATCTGGAGAGCCGGAAGGCCGGCACCCTCGACGTCCCCCCGGGCGATCCGGAGGATTACGATTCCGGCGTCGCCGCGGCGGTCGCCAAGTTCCAGCGCGGCCGCGGCCTGCCCGGCAACGGCGTCCTCAACGTCCAGACGGTGGTGGCGCTGGCGCAGGGCGCCAGGCAGGCGAGTGCGGTGCGGCCGGTGGGCGACGACGCGGCGCTGATCGTCAACATGGAGCGCTGGCGCTGGCTCGGCACCGATCTCGGGCCCGACTACGTGCTGGTCAACGTGCCGGAATTCCGCCTGCGCGTGTTCCGCGACGGACGCCAGCGCGACGAGGCCCGCGTCATCGTCGGCAAGCCGGATTCGCGCACGCCCCTGTTCTCGGGGCTGATGGAATACGCGGTGGTGAACCCGTCGTGGTACGTGCCGCCCTCGATCCTGAAGACGATGCTGCCGAAGATTGCGAGCTACGGCGGCAGCACCTGGGGCGGCTACGAGATCGTGCGCCGCGGCGGCCACGTCTCGCTGCGCCAGCCGCCGGGCGAGAAGAACGCGCTCGGCTTCATCAAGTTCATGTTCCCCAACCAGCATGCCGTGTACCTGCACGACACGCCGAACCGCTCGCTGTTCTCGCGTTCGGAACGGGCCCTCAGCCACGGCTGCGTCCGCGTCGACGACCCGTTCCGCTTCGCCGACGTGGTCCTGCCGAACTGGACCGAGGAGCGCCTGAAGAAGCTCGTCGGCAAGGGCGAGCGCACCATCCGCCTGGAGCACAAGCTGCCGGTGCACCTCGCCTACTTCACCGCCACCGTCGACGACGGCGGCAGCTACCGCACGCTGCCCGACCTCTACGGCTACGATGCACCGATGCGCGCGGCCCTCGGCCTCGGCGGTGGCGGCGGTGCGGTCGCCAAGGTCTCGCCGGCGGTCCGGCCGTCCGAGCCGACGCGCCGGACGGCCGAGGCCCTGGCGCCGCCGCCGCCGCGGGCGAAGCCGCGCCACGCCGCCCTGCCGCGCCGCGCCGTGCGGGCGACCGCGGAAGCGCCGCCGCCCGAGTTCGGCGAGCCCGGCCTGTGGACGCCGAACCCGGCTCCGGTCTCGCGCAGCTGGTGGTGACCGCAGCCCGCCGGTCGCGGTCCGTGAGGAGCCCCCGCACCGGCCCCGTGGCCCATTCGCATCACCCGTCGGGCGACCGCCGCGGCGACGTGTGCCGCCGCGCTTGCCGGCACGATTTCGCCACGGTCCAGACTTAGCCGTAAGGGAATCGCGTGTGTCCGGCTCGGGCCGCCGATAACCGGGTCTTCACGGTTTTCGGCAACCTTGCGTTCACCATGGTTCCGCGCCGAACGCGGGTCGCGTCCGAGGGGTGAGACGATCGTGCCGACGCCGAGCCAGACGACGCCCCGGCCCTCGCGTCTTCGGCGCATCCTCTTCGGCCTGTCCGGCATGGCGCTGGCGCTGGCGGCCGGAACCACCGGCACCCAGGATGCGGTCGCCAACGGCGACACCCGCTCGCTCACGATCTTCCACACCCACACCAAGGAGAGCGCGACCATCACGTTCAAGCGCGATGGGCGCTACGACCGTGCTGCCCTGGAGCAGCTGAACTGGCTCCTGCGCGACTGGCGCATCGACGAGCCGACCAAGATGGACCCGCGCCTGTTCGACACGGTCTGGGAGGCCTATCGGCAGGTCGGCGCCTCGGAGCCGATCCACGTGGTGTCGGCCTATCGCTCGCCCGGCACCAACGCGATGCTGCGCCGCCGCTCGAAGGCGGTGGCCGAGTACAGCCAGCACATGCTCGGCAAGGCGATGGATTTCTACCTGCCGGGCGTCTCCATCGACGACATCCGCGCGGTCGGGCTGCAGATGCAGCGCGGCGGCGTCGGCTGGTATCCGCATGCCGGCTCGCCCTTCGTCCATCTCGACGTCGGCTCGGTCCGGATGTGGCCGCGGATGAGCCACGACCAGCTCGCCCGCCTGTTCCCCGACGGCAAGACCGTCCACCTGGCGTCCGACAACCGGCCGTTCCCGCGCTACGAGGAGGCCCGCGCCGAGATCCTGGCCCGCGGCGGCACCGTGCTCGGCGTGTCCTCGCAGATCGCCTCCGCCGACGAGGAGGAGGGCCCGAGCCTCGTCGGGTTCCTCGCTGGCCTGTTCGGCAGCCGCAGCGATCCGGCTCCGGCGCCGGTCGCGGTGGCGCGCGGGAAGCCGAAGCCGGTGGTCGCGGTGGCGAGCGCCGACCCGGAAGACGGCATCGGCACCCGTGCGGCCCTCGCCTACGCCGCCCCGGCGGCGCCGGCCGCCGACGGCGCGCTGCGCGAGGCGATGCTGCGCCGCGACGGGCGCGACGCCAGGGCCCTGCTCACCGCCGAGCCACCGGCCTCGAAGCCGGAGGAGGCGATCGACGCGGCGCTGATCTCCAACGTGACGGCGCCGCTGCCGCCGCGCCGGCCCGCCGAATTCGCCACCGCCGTCGCGGCCGCCGCGCTCGCGATGCCCCTGCCGCCGCCGCGCCCGGCGCAGTTCGCCGGCCTCGGCAACGTCGGCATGGCCAGCCTGGGCACGAGCCTCGCCGCCGTCACCGAGCGGCCCGCGGCGGCGCGCCCGGTGGACGCCCTGGTCCCGGCCGACGCCGATGCGAAGGCGCAGCTGCGCGCCCTGTTCGCCGCGGTCTCGACCGAGTCCGGTGCCGCTCATCCGGCGAGCCGCATCGCCCCGGTCCGCGTGGCGCAGACGCGCGCCCGTACGGACGCGGCGCCGGAGGCGGTCGTCGGCGCGTCGCCCGACGCGGTGACGACCCGCTTCGGCCGCCGCAGCCCCGGCGACGACCTCACGGCCGCGCGCTTCACGGGCTCGGCGACCCGGGCCGTTCCCGGCGGTCGCTGAAGGATGTCGTAAGGTTCGTTGGCGCCGCCGTCAGGGCAGGCGGCGGCCCTGGCTGACCGTCATCGCCGAGGCGAGGGTCGCTGCGTACCCGGCGTCCGATCCGGCGATGCGCGCCGCGTCGAGGCTGCTCTGGGACGCCACGGCGAAGACCAGCACGCCGAGGAGCGTTCCCGCACCGACGAGCCAGAGATACGCCCGCGCGAAGACCTTCGGAATCCGCACGGCACAGGGGTTTTCCCCGAGGTAGAGCTGTGACGAGGACGAGTCGTTCATGGCCGGCGTTCCCGCGGATGACTGACGCCCGGTCGAACCGTCGATCGCTCACGCGCATTCGGTTCGCCACTAGCATCCAACGCGGCCCTACGGCAGAGGTTCGCCGGCCCGGGTCCGTTATTTTCGCAGGTTTTTTGTGCGTGGTTAACGCGGGATCGCCAGGCGCGCCGAGGTGGGCTTCCTCACCCGTTCGCGCGACCGGATCGACCTATCGGCTCAAGGCCCCCGCGCGCCTTCCCTCCCCCGCAACGGGGGGAGGGAGAACGCGGTTCCGCTTCCGCGCGTTATGATGACGCTGGGCCGCCCAGCAAAAGGACCCGGCGCCGAAATCCGCGGATCGGCGCTCGCGGGCGCCTAGCCTTCCTTCGCCGAGACCTTGCCCAGGGCGGCCTGCGCGGCGGCGAGGCGGGCGATCGGCACGCGGTAGGGCGAGCACGACACGTAGTCGAGGCCGACCTCCTGGCAGAAGCCGATCGAGGCCGGGTCGCCGCCGTGCTCGCCGCAGATGCCGAGCTTGATGTCGGGGCGGACCGAGCGGCCGCGCTCGACGCCGATCCGCACCAGCTCGCCGACGCCCTCCTGGTCGATGGTCACGAACGGGTCGGCGGCCAGGATGCCCTTCTGGGTGTAGGGCCCGAGGAAGGTCGCCGCGTCGTCGCGCGAGATGCCGAGCGCCGTCTGCGTCAGGTCGTTGGTGCCGAAGGAGAAGAACTCCGCCGTCGCCGCGATCTCGTTGGCCTTGAGCGCCGCGCGCGGCAGCTCGATCATGGTGCCGACCTGATAGCCGATCGCCTTGCCGGTCTCCTCCGACACCGCCTTGGCGGTCGCGTCGATGCGGGCCTTCACGATGTCGAACTCGGCGCGGGAGAACACCAGCGGCACCATCACCTCGGGGGTGACCGGCGCGCCGGTCTCCTGCGCCGCCTGGACGGCCGCCTCGAAGATGGCGCGGGCCTGCATCTCCGCGATCTCCGGGAAGGCGATGGCGAGGCGGCAGCCGCGGAAGCCGAGCATCGGGTTGAACTCGGAGAGCTCGCGCATCCGGTGGCGGATCCGGTCCTCCGCGATGCCGGTGGCGTCCATCACCTCCTTCACCTCGGCGTCGGAATGCGGAAGGAACTCGTGCAGCGGCGGGTCGAGCAGGCGGATCGTGACGGGCAGGCCCGACATGATGGTGAACAGCTCGACGAAGTCCTGGCGCTGGTAGGGCAGGATCTTGGCGAGCGCCGCGCGGCGCCCCTCCGCGTCGTCGGCCAGGATCATCTCGCGCACCGCGATGATGCGGTCGCCCTCGAAGAACATGTGCTCGGTGCGGCACAGGCCGATGCCCTCGGCGCCGAAGTCGCGGGCGGTGCGGGCGTCGGTCGGCGTGTCGGCGTTGGCGCGCACCTTCATGGTGCGGTACGCGTCGGCCCAGCCCATCAGGGTGGCGAAGTCGCCCGACAGCTCGGGCGCCAGCATCGTCACCTCGCCCTGCAGCACCTGCCCCGTCGAGCCGTCGATGGTGATGCGGTCGCCGGCCTTCAGCGTCACGCCGCCGACCGTGAGGGTCTGCGCCTTGTAGTCGATCCGGATCGAGCCGACGCCCGACACGCAGGGCTTGCCCATGCCGCGGGCGACGACGGCCGCATGGGAGGTCATGCCGCCGCGCGTGGTCAGGATGCCCTCGGAGGCGTGCATCCCGTGGATGTCCTCGGGCGAGGTCTCGATGCGCACGAGGATGCACTTGCGCTCGGCCTTGCGCAGGGTCTCGGCGTCCTCGGAGTTGAACACGATCTCGCCGGTGGCGGCGCCCGGCGAGGCCGGCAGCCCCTGCGCGATCACCTTGCGCTCGGCCTTCGGGTCGATCGTCGGGTGCAGGAGCTGGTCGAGCGCGCCGGGCTCGATCCGGGCGATCGCCTCCTCCTGCGTGATCAGGCCCTCGCCGGCCAGATCCACGGCGATGCGGAGCGCCGCCTTGGCGGTGCGCTTGCCGTTGCGGGTCTGGAGCATCCAGAGCTTCCCGCTCTCGATGGTGAACTCCATGTCCTGCATGTCGCGGTAATGGGTCTCGAGGATGCCGTAGATCCGCGTCAGCTCGGCGTAGGATTCGGGCATCGCCCGCTCCATCGACGGCTTCTCGGACTTGGCCTCGAGCCGGGCCTTCTCGGTGATGTCCTGCGGGGTGCGGATGCCGGCGACGACGTCCTCGCCCTGCGCGTTGATCAGGAACTCACCGTAGAGCGCGCGCTCGCCGGTGGACGGGTTGCGGGTGAAGGCGACGCCGGTGGCCGAGGTGTCGCCCATGTTGCCGAACACCATGGCCTGGACGTTGACGGCGGTGCCCCAGCTCTCGGGGATGGCGTTCAGCTCGCGGTACTTCTTCGCCCGCGGGATCATCCACGAATCGAACACCGCGCCGATGGCGCCCCAGAGCTGGTCCTCGGCGCCCTGCGGGAACGGCGAGCCGTGCTCCTCGACGACGATCGCCTTGTACTTCTCGATGAGGTGCTTCCAGTCGTCGGCACCGAGCTCGGTGTCGAGATCGAAGCCCTTGCCCTCCTTGTAGTGCTCCAGCGCCTCCTCGAAGGCGTGGTGCTCAACGCCCAGCACCACGTTCGAGTACATGGTGATGAAGCGGCGGTAGGAATCGTAGGCGAAGCGCGGGTCGCCCGAGCTCTCGGCGAGCGCGGCGACGGTCGCGTCGTTGAGGCCGAGGTTGAGCACCGTGTCCATCATGCCCGGCATCGAGGCGCGGGCGCCCGAGCGCACCGAGACGAGGAGCGGGTTCGCCGCATCGCCGAAGGTCTTGCCGGTGATCGCGCCGACCTGCTCGAGGGCGATGGCGACCTGCGCCTTCAGCTCGGCCGGGTAGGTCTGGCCGTTCTCGTAGTAGGCGGTGCAGACCTCGGTGGTGATGGTGAAGCCGGGGGGCACCGGCAGGCCGAGATTGGACATCTCGGCGAGGTTCGCGCCCTTGCCGCCGAGCAGGTCGCGCATCTGCGATTTGCCCTCGGCCTTGCCGTCGCCGAAGGTGTAGACCCACTTCGCGGTGCCGCTCGTCATATCGATTCCGTCCGTCGTGCAAGAGGACTCGCGTCCAAGGGTCTTGCGTCAAAAGGATCTTGCGTCAAAGGAAGCCGGCGTCGAAGGGTTTGCCGGCCCCTCGGGCCCATCGGTGCGGGTTGGACCATCCCGTGTTGCAACGCAAGATGAACGTCCGCGCGCCGGGTCACCCGGCATGTGACGCTCCGCGTTCATTGTCAGCCGCGAGCGGGCCTGACGGCGTCACGATAGACCGCGGAACAGGCCGAGGCCAATCACCCCGACGGCGATCAGGTAGATCGCGACGATGTAGTTCAGCAGCCGCGGCGCGATCAGGATCAGGATCCCGGCCAGGATGGCGATGGCCGGCTGCAGGTGCGAGATCGAGATGGTCATGGCGAAGCCCTCCGGCGGCCGAGCTTGACCGCCGGAGGGCGACGCACGATGGCGCGCACGGTTCCCGCCCGGCGTCAGGACGCCGGGGGCCAGGACGGCACGATTTCGTACTGGATCGGCTTGAAGGCGAAGTTGTTGGATTGCAGCGCCGAGCAAGCGGTGAGTCCGATCACCAGGTCCTGCATCGCCTCGAACACGATCCTGTCTCCGGCGCGGCTCAGGGGCGGCTCGACCTTCAGCGCGCCGGTATTCCCGTCCACGGTCACGTTCATGAAGACGTTGAACGCCACCGGGATCCGGTCCGGCCCGATCCCGAAGGGCTCGAGGGCGGCCGCGAGGTTGCCGAAGCAGCCGCGGTGCGGCTCGGCGTCGCCGTAGATGATGCGGAAGGTGTCGGCCGAGCACGGCGTCAGCAGGAAGTCGTGCCGGCCGACCGTGTCCGCGACGATGCGGAGCATCACGTTGGAGCGGTTCGAGTAGAGCGGGTCGCCCGTGGTCAGGTAGATCCGGCTGGCATAGTCCAGCGTCCGGCCCGACGAGATCACCTCGTCGAGGTCGTCGCGGCGGAAGGCCAGCATGTCGGCGACCTGCTCGCCCTGCGGGTCGGTGACCATCAGGAACTGGCCCTTGTCGAGGGTGAAGGCCGTCCCCGAGCGCGGCGCGATGGTGTGACGGCCGCAGGACGGATGCGGCTCAGACATCGGAGCCGCCCTTCGTGCGCCCGCTGAACGGGCAGGCCCAGTCGGCGTCGACCGCGCGGCCGCTGTACTGGCGCGCTTCGGAGATCTCGCCGTGCCGGGACAGCATCGGGTTGATCGAGCCGGCGAATGCCGCGTCGCGGGCCAGGATGTTCTCGCGCAGCTTCTCGTAGCGCCCTTCGGCGCGCAGCCGCTCGAACTGATCGTGCAGGTTGAAGACCAGGACCGGCGACGTGAAGCGCCTGGCCGGCCGGCTCGCGCCCGGATGCAGGCCGACGATGAAGAACGCCTCGCCGCCGAAGCTGAGGGAGAAGTGCGCGTCCTCCGGGTCGGCCGAGACGCGCCGGTCGTAGGCTTGGCCGAGGAAGCCGTCCTTGTCGGAGAGCGATTGGGCCCGCGCCCACAGGTTCTCCTCGAAGGCCTGCTCGGACAGGTCGCCCGGCCCTTCGAACACGATGGCGAAGCTCTGGAACAGGTCGGGCTGGGCGCGGTAGCGCGCGATGAAGGCGAGCAGCGCCGGGTAGATGCGCGTGTCGTCCCAGCCGGAGGTGATGTCGCGGGCGACCACGATCTTCATCCGCCCCCGCGACAGCGCCGACTTCGCGCCGACGCACGGGAAGGGCTGCGCCCGGATGAAGTCCCGGAACGCCACCGCCAGCGGATGGTCGGCATCGTCCCGTGGCAGCCGGAGCGGCGCCGCGTGCAGGGATGACAGGTCCGGAGCGAGCGAAAACCCGCGGTTGTCCGCGTAGGAAAGCATGAGATCCCGCGTCTACGATGAAATATGCGGCACGGTTGCCGATGCCGGAGGCAGATTGGCGTCCGGATCGGGGGAACCGGCCTCAGACGGTGCGGTTCCTGATCCCGGCCGACTCCGCCGCGATCGGTCGCACTCTGCTGTGGACAGTGCCGGCTCGGCCGGGGATGCCCGCCTCGACGATCCGATCGCAGCCGGGATCGGCGGGTGCCGGACGCATCCGCCTTCCGAATGCCTCAGCCTTCGGCCTCGACCAGGATCTCGCGCTTGCCGGCATGGTTGGCGCCGCCGACGATGCCTTCCTGCTCCATGCGCTCCATGATCGAGGCGGCGCGGTTGTAGCCGATCTGCAGGCGGCGCTGGATGTAGCTGGTCGACGCCTTCTTGTCGCGAAGCACCACCTGCACCGCCTGGTCGTAGAGGTCGCCGCCGGCCTCGCCGAACGAGCCCTGGTCGAACACGGCGCCGTCGAGCTCCAGCTCGTCGCCGCCCCTGCCGGCGCCCTGGGCGGCCCCCTTGGGGGCATCCTCCGACCCGTCGTCGGCGGTTACCGCCTCGAGGTAGGCCGGGCGGCCCTGGCGCTTGAGGTGGGCGACCACGCTCTCGACCTCCGAATCCGAGCAGAACGGCCCGTGCACCCGGGTCGTGCGCCCGCCGCCGGCCATGAACAGCATGTCGCCCTGGCCCAAGAGCTGCTCGGCGCCCATCTCGCCCAGGATCGTGCGCGAGTCGATCTTGCTCGTCACCTGGAAGCTGATCCGGGTCGGGAAGTTCGCCTTGATC
>NZ_JAKSYR010000097.1:0-1560 GCF_022829705.1 Methylobacterium sp. E-025 | reverse complement strand
GTCGAGCGCTTCTTCAGCAAGATCAAGCACTTCCGCGCCGTCGCCACCCGCTACGACAAGGATCCCGACAACTTCCTCGCCAGCGTCAAACTCGCTGCCGTCCGGGTCTGGCTGCGAACTTTATGAGTCCGCGACCTAGAGGAACCCGCTCCCTGCATGATCTTTGAAGGCGTTTGCCCGGTGGACGTACCCGAGGACGGTCCGGGGGTCGCGGTGGCCTGACACTTCCATGATGCGCGCGAGGTCGGCCCCGTGCTCGGCCGCCGTCGTCACGAACCCGGTCCGCAGGCTGTGCCCACCGAACGCGGCCGGGCAGGTAACTCCATCGAGGCGCTAGTCACCTAAGCCATGCACGAAATAATTGCAAAACACAGCCGGTAAAAGGTGCACCAGAGTTGGACTGACGTGCTACGCGTTCCCGCTCCCGCCTGTGATCCGGCATTCCGCTCGGCCAACGTTAGTCCGGCGCTTTCAATTTGCCATCGTGCCGCTAGCTTCATTTGCAGCGAGCGGTTGAGGTCGATGGAGCGGTCAGCACACTTTATGAACACCACACCACTGCTCAACGATCACCAAGAGGCTCTAGTCAAAGCCGCTGAAGAAGCGGTCCTGGAGCCATTGGCAGACTTTCCGCATATCGAGCTGCGTTCGGGCGTGGAGCCGTGGGACAAGCGGCGCACCGCCGGCAAAATCCTACGTATCGAAATTCCTCATAAAGCTCATTCCGTACTGAATGTTAGCGCGGATCGTCCAGACCCGGTGATGCTGATCGAGGCAGCACATGAGGGCCGGCAATCGCACCTCATTCCTCTCCGCATCGCCCGCATGGCTTCCTCACCATTCGCTTTTCTGCGTGGGGCTGCTCAGGTCATGGCCTGGGACCTCGCTCATGGTCCTCGCACCGCAATCGATGTGGTTTTGAACGGGGACGCACACATTTCCAATTTCGGCTTGTTCGGAACCCCACAAGGCGATGTCGTATTGGATCTCAACGACTTCGATGAGGTCACAGTTGGACCGTGGGAGTGGGATCTCAAGCGGCTTTGTGCAAGCATCGAGGTGGCAGCTCGCGACGCTGACGTGCCCCCATCTGAGCGTCGGGAGGCGACGCTGAGCGCCGTGGCGGGCTACCAGCACACGATGAACGATCTTGCCCCTCGCGGATCGCTCGAAGTCTGGCAGTCCGCATCGCGAGCCGACGATCTTGTCTTCGCCGGGATCGAGATCGATGCACGCTCTCAAGCGGTCGTGACCAAGGCCGTTGGGAAGGCTCGGCGGAAGACTAATGAGAGTCTGCTGGCCCGCGTCGGGGAACGTCGTACAGATGGTGGTTGGCGGTTCCGCGAGGATGCGCCGATCCTCGTTCGGGTTGATGATGCCACGCGCGAGGCTGTGACGTCCGGGTTGGAACGCTATGCTGAGACGCTGCCGCGCGAGCGCCGGTTCATGCTGAGCCGCTACCACGTGGTCGACGTCGCCCACCGCGTCGTCGGGGTCGGCAGCGTCGGGACCCGCGCCTACGTGGCGCTGCTCTGCGGCAACTCGGACCAGGACGTGCTC
>NZ_JAKSYR010000094.1:0-597 GCF_022829705.1 Methylobacterium sp. E-025 | reverse complement strand
GTGCGCACCCGTGCCGAACTGGCCCGTGAGGGTGATGTCCTGCGTCTGGCCTGCCGCATGCGACGCGCTGGTGGTGAGTGTGCCGCCGATCTGATGGCCGTCCACCAGCACCTGGAAGTGCGGATCACCCTGGTAGCTGTCACCCGACACGCGGAAGACGAGGGTGTCGAGTATAGCAGGGGACGGCACTGGGATGGCCACCGTGTAGGCGGCGCTGGTCGCAGCACCCGCGTTGCCGGCGGCGTCGACGACGCTCACCGTCACCGTCCCGGCGCCGATCGGGGTGGCGACAGCGGCGGTAAAGCTGGTGCCGCTGACGCTGGCCAGGGTGTCGACACCGTTGAGGCTGACCACGACCTGGTCGCCCGCGCCGAGTGCCGCGCTGAGCGTACCCGTGACCGGCATGGTCGCCGATTGCGCCTCGGTGGCGTCGATGATCCCGTCGCCGGCGACGTGGACGAGGCTCGCCTTGGCGAGCGGCGCGACGGTATCGGCCACGATGGTCGTGCCGGTGACTGACCTGGTGGTTCCATCCGAACCTGTGACCACGAGGCTGGACCCAACCGAGCCGTTGAAACCCGACAGGTCGACTGCACC
>NZ_JAKSYR010000103.1:0-4889 GCF_022829705.1 Methylobacterium sp. E-025 | reverse complement strand
GGCCTTTGGCTCGTGGATGGCCATGAGTGCAGCGATGTCGAACTGATTGCGCTGGCGCAGCTTTTTGGGCTGCTGGCTGAACCCGAGCAGGCAAACTGAGCTAGACCGTCGGCGCGAGCAACTTCACAGCCACGCTTTGGTGTGACACGGTATCGGGATGCCAGCCACGCTCCCCGGCGGATGCCGCGTCGTTGTCCTCCCGTACGACCCTCATCCAGGGCGCTATGTCTGGCTGATCAGTCGAGAGAACGGCCCAGTCGTTAGGGCACCAAGGTCCTATCCGGACGAAAGAATGGCGCTCCTTGCTGGGTTCAATCAGGCCAAACAATTTGCCGAGCCACCGACATCGCCGCTTATTCCATTCGCTCCATAAGGTTGAAAAAACCGATGCGAGGGTGGTCAGCGGGTTGGATTGATGATGCTCAAGAAAATCATCGACGGCGCCTACCGCGTGCCGATGGGCAACGCCAACGCCGTGCTGCTCGACGCCGGACCGGAGCTCGTCCTGATTGATGCGGGGTTCCCAGGCAAAGCGGATAAAGTCTTCGAGGCAGTCGCCAAGCTCGGGCGCAAGCCGAGCGACATCAAGCACCTCGTCTTCACCCACGGCCATCCCGATCATATCGGCAGTGCGGTTCCGCTCATTCAGGCAACCGGTGCGCGGACTTACATACACGCCGCCGACGTGCCGATGGTCGAGAGCGGTGGGCCGTTTCGACCCATGAAGCCCGCAGCTGGTCTGATCCGTAACATTATGCTGCGCCTCGTCTTCGACGAGAAAGAGCGTACGGCACCGTTCCGCATAGACCAGCACATTGCTGATGGGGAGACTTTGCCTCTAGCTGGCGGTCTTCGGGTGAGCCACGCCCCCGGCCATTGCGCCGGTCAGGTCGCGTTCCTGTGGCAAGGGACACGGCTTTTGATCGCAGGCGACGTGTTCATCAACATCCTCGGCGCGGGGGATCCGATCGGGTTTGAGGACGAGGCGGAGGGACGGCGCAGCCAGCGCAAGCTCGCTGCGCTGGGGCCGCAGGCAGTATGCTTTGGGCACGGTGGGTCGATCGTTAAGGACGCCGCAAGCCAGCTTCAACGAGCGGCAACACGGCGCTGAGACAAACGGGCTGCTCCATGTGGAAATATGCAAACCACCCCAAGCCGAAGTTGCCGGGGGGGGCTGACGAACGGCTGCTCTGTAGAAGCACCCACGGCGGTCCGAGTGGCTGGGTCGGAGCGGGATGGCTGCTGAGGGGTGGATTTGAGACTGTCCGGTATCGTGAACGAGGCTGGAATAGCAGACGTTCCTGGATGGTAGGATCAGGCCAGCAAATGACCGGCTGCGGTATCGTATCTAGAGCATGGTGCCTTCGTTGCCGGCCACCCGTCCCGGCCCGATCTGGACCTGAGAGACGACAAGCTTCACAAACCAGCATCGGTGTGAAGTAGGCCTTCCTCCGCTAAGAGGAGGCCTTCGAAGGGAAACGTTGGCTTGCCTGGACGTGATTTAGCAGCCCTCTCGCGGGAGGAGCTGGAAGCCGAGGTGCGGCGACTGCGTGAGAGGGTCCGCAGCGGCAGCATGGATGCCGCCCGCCAGAACGCGGTGTTCGAGGGTGCTCTGGATTTCGCGATCATCGTGACGGATCGCGAGGGGACCATCACCGGCTGGAACAGCGGCTCCGAGCACGTCATGGGCTGGACCGCCGACGAGATGCGCAGCCAGGATGCCGGACGCTTCTTCACGCCTGAGGACCGGGCCAACGGTCGGGTCGCCTATGAGATGGCCACGTCTCTCAAAGAAGGCCGCGCCCAGGATGAACGCTGGCACCTGAAGAAGGGTGAGGAACGGTTCTGGGCCTCGGGCGAGATGATGCCACTGCGCGACGAGAACGAGACGCACATTGGCTTCGTCAAGATCATCCGCGACCGCACAGCCGAGCACCTGACCGGGGTGGCATTGCGGGACGGCGAGGTACGGCGCAAGGCGCTGCTGGACCTCAGTGACCAACTCGCCGAGCACGATGACGATACCGCCAGCTTGAGCGACGTGGCCAGCCGCATCCTCGGGCAAGTCCTTGGCGTGCAACTCGTCGGCTACGGGCTGGTAGACCCGGACGCCGAAACCATCACCGTCGAACGGGACTGGACCAGCGGTGGGGCCGTCTCCATCGCTGGGACGCTCCGGTTCCGGTCCTTCGGCAGCTACATCGACGACCTGAAGCGCGGGGAAATGGTCGTCATCGACGACGCCCGCAACGACCCGCGCACGGCAGGCCAGGCCGCGGCGCTGGAAGCCGTCAACGCGCGGGCGCTGGTCAACACCCCGGTGTTCGAACACGGACGCTTCGTGGCTTTGCTGTTCGTTTGCAGCGCCACCCCACGAACGTGGACCGAGGACGAACTGGGGTTCATCCGCGAGGTCGCCGCCCGGACCCGTACCGCCACCGCACGGCGGATGGCGGAGAGCGATCTGCGCACCAGCGAAACCCAGCTCCGGCTGGTCACCGACGCATTGCCGTTTCTAGTCTCGTTCGTGGACCGCACGTTGACCTACCGGTTCGCCAATGCCGCTTACCGGGACTGGTTTGGCCGGACGCCGGAGGAGGTCGTGGGGCGAACCATCCCCGAGATCGCCGGGGCGGATGGCTATGCAGTGCGTCGCGCGCAGATCGAGCGAGCCCTGGCGGGCGAGTCCGTACAGATGGACCTAGATTGGCCACGACAGGATGGGCGGCGGCGGATCGCCGATATCCGCTATCTGCCCCGGTATGACGCCAGCGGTGCAGTCGATGGGTTCTACGTGTTCGTCCAGGACGTGACCGCTCTACGCGAGGCCTCGACCGTTCTGGCTCAGCGCGCCGACACGCTTGCGCAGGAGGTCGCCGAGCGGGACGAGGTCTGGCGCCTCGCTACAGACCTGTTGTCCGTACTGCGCATCGACGGTCGCATGGTTACCTGCAACCCAGCCTGGACGACGGCGCTGGGATGGTCCGAGGCCGAACTAGTTGGTCGCTCGGTTTTCGACCTGATCCACCCCGACGACCAGGAACACTCTACCGTCGGACTAGCTGGGCTGGCGCGGGGAGAGACGGTCACCGGGTTTGAAAACCGCTACCAGCACATGGATGGCAGCTATCGCTGGCTCTCTTGGAACGCCGTGCCAACTGGTGATCGGATCTTTTCCACGACGCGTGATGTGACGGCGGCCAAGGAGCAAGCGCTTGCCTTGGAAGCTACCGCCGAGGCCCTACGCCAGTCGCAAAAGATGGAGGCGGTGGGCCAGCTCACCGGTGGTGTGGCGCACGACTTCAACAATCTGCTTACCATCATCCGCTCGTCCGTGGACTTCCTACGCCGTCCGGACCTGCCGGAAGAACGGCGCAAGCGGTACATGGATGCCGTGTCGGATACGGTGGAACGCGCCGCCAAGCTGACCGGCCAGCTCCTGGCCTTCGCACGCCGTCAGGCGCTGACGCCGGAGGTACTCAACGTCGGTGATCGGCTGCGGGCTGTAGCCGACATGCTCGACACGGTGACCGGCGCCCGGGTCAGAGTTATCACCCAACTGGCGGATCACGCCTGTTTCATCAAGGCCGACCTGAGCCAGTTTGAGACCGCCTTGGTCAACATGGCGGTCAACGCCCGCGACGCAATGGATGGGGAAGGGACACTGACCCTACGGCTGGGTTGTGGTGCAGCCATGCCAGTGATCCGAAACCACGCGGGCGCTGATGGCCCCTTCGCCAAGATCGAACTCAGTGATACGGGCAGCGGCATCGCCGAGGCGGACATGGGGCGGATCTTCGAGCCGTTCTTCACAACCAAGGAGGTCGGCAAGGGCACAGGCCTAGGCCTGTCCCAGGTGTTCGGCTTCGCCAAGCAGTCGGGCGGCGATGTCGAGGTGCAGAGTGTGGTCGGCGCGGGTACTACGTTCACGCTGTACCTGCCGGAGGTCGCGGATGAGGCCGAGCACGAAACTCCTGACGAGGAGAGCGGCCCAGCCCCCGGGGGTACTGGCCAGAAGGTGCTCGTGGTCGAGGACAACATCGAGGTCGGCACGTTCGCAACTCAGATCCTCGAAGATCTGGGCTATCGCACGGAGTGGGCAGCTAACGCTGAGAGCGCGCTCATCCGCCTTGGTACCGACGGCGACGGGTTCGAGGTGGTGTTCTCGGACGTCGTGATGCCTGGCATGGGCGGGATCGCCCTGGCCGAGGAGTTGCGCCGCCGCCTACCTCGACTGCCGGTGGTGCTGGCCTCCGGCTACAGCCATGTGCTGGCCGAGAACGGCGAACACGGGTTCGAACTGCTGCACAAACCCTACTCGGCAGATCAGCTGTCCCGTGTTCTGCGACGCATTACGACTGGTAAGCGCCGCCATCGCTAGCACTCATCACGTAGGTTGTGGCGCAGAGGCGCCGGACGGTCACTGAATGACCGCTTTTGGGATGCGCCGACGACGGTCTGAACGGCTGCCATGAGTCGGATGCGGAACGTCCGATTACGGACGCACGGCCGGGGTCCGCTTCCCACCCCGAGCCGAAGTTGCAGGAGAGCTGACGAACGACTGCTTTGGAGAAGCGCCGACGGCGGCCCGGGCGGCTGGGTCGGGTCGGAACCCGTCTGTCCGCTCTACGACCGAGTTTAGTGGAGAGCAGTCCGGCTGCTTTCGGTGGTGTGCTGTGCTTATGCAGACATAGGCACACACCGCGGTCGGCATGTCGGCCGACAAGGTCGCCGACCTGGTCCAGCTCGACCGACGCACGACCACGAACGGGACCGCGGGCAAGCGAGGAAGCGGCCTAGGCCTCCTGCACTCTCGAAATCCCGTGGAGGGTGAGGGTCGCCCTCTACCCGCCGAAAGCGCGGATGCGTCGCGGGTGCGGAAAGAGTGG
>NZ_JAKSYR010000090.1:0-45289 GCF_022829705.1 Methylobacterium sp. E-025 | reverse complement strand
CAAGCGCTTCGAGCGCTCGGGCGGAGCGGCGAGCGGCGCGGGCTGAGGATGGCTGGAGATCGGAAGACGAAGGGCCGGGCGGCGATCCGCCGGTCCTTTTTCGTCGGGTCGATATCGTGAAGCTAGCGAAGTCGGGGGAGGTGCCTCCGCACGCCGCGGGGGAGCGTTTCGCGCGCGGCGCGTCGGGGGAGGCGGGCGCGCTGTTCGGAGAGGTCCCTCCCAGCTACCGCCCCTCCCTCACGCGGGGCCCCGCCTCCCCCGAAGAGGGGGGAGGCAAGGTGCGTCTGCCGCGACGAGGGAGCGAAGGCTCCCGACAGGAAGGAGGGCTCCGGCGGCGAGGCTCACCCGCCGCCCGGGTCGGTATCCTTGTCAGTGCCGCCGCCCTTCGGCCCCATGCCCGGATGGCCCTCGGTCTTCTCGTTCGGGTCCATCACCGCATCGGGTGCGGAATTCGCGGGCTTCTTCGTGTCCGGCGTCTTGTCCGCCGGCTTGTCGTGATCGCTCATTCGCCCTCCTCGCGCTCGGCCTTGTAATGCCCGGAAGCGACGGTCTCGTCGGCCTGCGGGCCGCGCGACGCCTTCTGGTCGGAATGCCCGCCCGACGAACCGCCGGGCGTCGGCGGAGCGCGGCCGGGCTCGCCGCCCTGCTTCCAGTCGGACTTGCGCTCGGGGTCGGACTTGCCGCCCGTGCCCATGTCGGTGATCGCCGACTGCTCGGCGGTGTGGCCGCCGCCGCCGGCCGCGGGCTCGCCGCTGCTGCCGACCTGATCGTCCGGCTTGCGGGTGACGGTCTGCGAGGCCTCGTCCGTGTCGCGGGCCATCAGCGCTTGCCGTCGTCGTGGCCGACCGGCGCGGTGGCACGGTCGATCGCCTCGGAGGCGGAGGCGCCCGGCTGACCCTCGCCGCGGATCGCCCGCAGGTTCTCGGCCGGCGTCTCGGCCTCGGTCTGGTCGGTCGCGTCCTCGCTCGGCATGCCCGAGGCGATCCGCGCGGTCTCGGCCTCGCCCGCCGGATCGCCCTTCAGATCGGCCTGGGTCCGGGCCGGGCTGCCGACGTCGAGAGGCGAATCCTGCCCGAGATCCTGCCCGTTGCGGTCCGCGTTCGCGGAAAACCCCTTCAGCGAGGGGCGGTCTGCGTCGTGCTCGGCCATGATGCGCCTTTCGGGCTGTCGATCCATCGTGTGGACCAACAACACCGACCGCAGGCAGCGGTTGCTTCCGACCGCCGGGCGCGATCGTCACGCGCCCCGCCCGCCACATGGCGCAACGCGGCGTCTTCGGCGTCGCGAGGGCGGCGGAACCGGTCGATCAGGCGGCCGTCTCGGGCTTGCGGGATTCCGGCGTGCCCGAGCGCATCAGCGTCACGAACCGCTCGAACAGGTAGTGGCTGTCGCGCGGGCCCGGCGAGGCTTCCGGGTGGTGCTGCACCGAGAAGGCAGGCCGGTCGGTGAGCGTCAGACCGCAATTCGAGCCGTCGAACAGCGAGACGTGGGTCTCGACCGCGGTCTCCGGCAGGCTCGCCGGATCGACGGCGAAGCCGTGGTTCATCGAGACGATCTCGACCTTGCCGGTGGTCTTGTCCTTGACCGGATGGTTCGCGCCGTGATGGCCCTGGCCCATCTTCACCGTGCGGCCGCCGAGCGCGAGCCCCATCAGCTGATGGCCGAGGCAGATGCCGAAGGTCGGCACCTTCTCGGCGAGCAGCTCGCGGATCACCGGGACGGCGTACTCGCCGGTTGCCGCCGGGTCGCCGGGGCCGTTCGAGAGGAAGACGCCGTCGGGCTTCAACGCTAGGATGTCGGCCGCGCTGGTGGTGGCCGGCACGACCGTGACCGAGCAGCCGGCCTCGGCCAGCAGCCGCAGGATGTTGCGCTTCACCCCGTAATCGATCGCAACGACGCGCAGGCCCTCGCCCGGAACGCCGCGGCCGTAGCCGGCCTTCACGGTCCAGGTCGATTCGCTCCAGTCGGAGCGCTCGCGGCTGGTGACCGGGGGCACGAGGTCGAGGCCTTCCATCGGCGCCAGCGCGGCGGCGCGCGCCTTCAGCGCCTCGCGGTCGAAGTTGCCCTGGGGGTCGTTGGCGATCACCGCGTTCGGCATGCCGTGGTCGCGGATGCGGGCGGTCAGCGCGCGGGTGTCGATCCCGGTGATGCCGAGGATGCCGCGGGCCTTCAGCCACGCATCGAGGTGGGACGACGAGCGCCAGCTCGACGGCTGCGTCACGGCCGAGGCGATCACTGTGCCGCGCACGCCCGAGGCCGGGGCCGCGTCGAGGCTCTCGAGGTCCTCGTCGTTGGTGCCGGTGTTGCCGATATGCGGGAAGGTGAAGGTGACGATCTGCCCGGCATAGGACGGATCCGTCAGGATCTCCTGGTAGCCGGTCATCGCGGTGTTGAAGCAGACCTCGCCGTCGGCGATCCCGGTCTGGCCGATGCCGAAGCCTTCGAGGATGGTGCCGTCGGCCAGAACCAGCAGGGCGGTTGCGACGGGCTCGGCCCAGGGGGCGGGGGCGGGGCGCGCCTGAGCGGCGGCGCCGTCTTTCGGCGCGGAAGCGCTGTCTTGCAGCATCGGCGTGATCTCGCTTATGTCCGGCCTCGACCGGCGCCGTCGAGACGGCGCGAGCGGGCGGCTGATGATCGTGTGCCGCGGTCTTATCGAGCCCGCGGCGATGGGGTCAATGTGGGGCCGCGTCGAAGGCGGCTCAATCACTGCAAACCGCAGGCCAGCCACCCGTTTCTGCACAACAAGGACAACATCGATGCTGCGCGTCCGCCTCACCACCGAGATGAAGGAAGCCATGAAGGCCGGCGAGAAGGCCAAGCTCGCCACGATCCGCATGATCCAGGCGGCGCTGAAGGACAAGGACATCGAGGCGCGCGGGCTCGGCAAGGAGCCGGCGACCGACGACGAGATCTTGGCGCTTCTGCAGAAGATGATCAAGCAGCGCGCCGAATCGGCCTCCGTCTACGAGCAGGGCGGTCGGCCGGAGCTCGCCGAGAACGAGCGCGCCGAGATCGCGATCATCGAGGGCTACCTGCCCCGGCAGATGGACGAGGCCGAGACCAAGGCCGCCGTCGACGCCGCAATCGCCGAGGCGGGCGCCGCCGGCCCGAAGGACATGGGCAAGGTGATCGCCGTGCTGAAGGGCGCCTATGCCGGCCGCATGGATTTCGCGAAGGCGAGCGGGCTGGTGAAGGCGGCGCTGAACGCCAAGGCGTGAGGGCACCTCAGGCACGGAGGTCCATTCTGCGCGCTTCCGCGTTGGCGCGCAGCCCCGCGTCGACGCGGCGAGTCGTTACGATCGAAGGGTCGATCCGGCGCGTCGGCCGGCCGCCTGGATCGGGCGATTCGACCCGGAGGACTCGTTAGGACCGAAAGCGCTATACTCGGCGGCCAACGACATTCGAGTCCCGCATCTCCGTGCGCTACCCGCCCCACATCCTCGAAGAGATCCGCAACCGGCTTCCCGCCTCCGACGTGGTCGGCCGGCGGGTCAAGCTGAACAAGGCCGGGCGCGAGTGGCGTGGGCTGTCGCCGTTCAACGCCGAGAAGACGCCGTCCTTCTACGTCAACGACCAGAAGCAGTTCTACCACTGCTTCTCGTCCGGCAAGCACGGCGACATCTTCAGCTTCCTGATCGAGACCGAAGGGCTGAGCTTCCCGGAAGCCGTCGAGCGGCTCGCCGCCGACGCCGGCGTGACGTTGCCGGCTCCCACCGCCGACACCCGCGAGATGGAGACCAAGCGCCGCGGCGCGATCGAGGTGATGGAGCTGGCCACCGCGTGGTTCGAGGAGCGGCTGGCCTCGCCCGCGGGGGCGGCCGCCCGCGCCTACCTCGACCGGCGCGAGCTCGGCCCCGAGATCCGCAGGAGCTTCCGCCTCGGCTACGCGCCGGCCGACCGCTACGGCCTGCGCGACCACTTGGCGGGCAAGGACGTCGACAAGGCGCTGATGGGCGAGCTCGGCCTGCTGGTGACCGGCGACGACATCGCCGTTCCCTACGACCGGTTCCGCGACCGCATCATCTTCCCGATCGCCGACGTGCGCGGCCGGGTGATCGCCTTCGGCGGCCGGGCGATGCAGGCGGACGCCAAGGCGAAGTACCTGAACTCGCCCGAGACGCCGCTCTTCCACAAGGGGCAGGTGCTGTACAACCTGAACCGGGCGCGGAAGGCCGCCCACGATCGCGGCACGATCATCGCTGTCGAGGGCTACGTCGACGTCATCGCGATGACGATGGCGGGCCATGCCAACACCGTCGCTCCGCTCGGCACCGCGCTGACGGAGGAGCAATTGGCGTTGCTGTGGCGGCATGCCGACGAGCCCGTGCTGTGCTTCGACGGCGACGGCGCTGGGCAGCGCGCCGCCTTCCGCGCCCTCGACGTGGCGCTGCCGATGCTGGAGCCGGGCCGGTCGCTGCGATTCGCGATGCTGCCGGAGGGCCAGGACCCGGACGACCTGCTGCGCTCGGGCGGCTCGGACGCGATCGACAAGGTGGTCGAGGCGGCCAAGCCCCTGGTGGAGATGCTGTGGAGCCGCGCCGTCGAGACCGGCTCGACCGACACGCCCGAGCGCCGGGCGGGCCTGGCCAAGACGCTGCGCGGCCTCGTCGCCGGCATCCGCGACGAGACGGTGCGGGGCTACTACCGCGACGAGATCGAGGAGCGGTTGCGCGGGCTCTCGCCGCGCGGCGCGACGCAGCAGCGCGGCGCCTACCAGCCGGGCGGTCGGCCGAATGCCTACGTCCGCAAGCCGCGTCCCGGCGATCCGCCGCCCTCGCCGCGGCTGACGGCCGGGCCGAGCGCGGGCCTCGCCCGCTCGAACGGCTTCTCCGGCAGCGGCGGCTCGCGCGAGGCGATGATCGTGGCGAGCCTCCTCGTGCATCCCGAGCTGCTCGGGCTCGAAGCCGAGGATCTCGCCGCCCTCGATCTCGAGGACGCGGATGCGGTGGCCTTACGCTCGGTTCTGCTCGACCGCGCCGCCGACGCGGCGGACCCGGACGTGGCGGTGGTCGAGAATCGGCTGGCGCGGGCCGGTCTCGAGGCGGCGAGCGCGCGGCTGGCGGCACGGGTGCGCCCGGGCGACCGCTGGGCCCTCGATCCGCACGCCGATCTCGTCAAGCTGGAGGACGCTTTGCGGCAGGCCGTGATCTTGCACCGCAAGGCCGGCGCGCTAAATAGCGAACTCCGACAGGCGGAACGTGCGCTCGTCGAAGAAGAAACAGAGGCGAACTTCGCTTGGCTGTGCGACGTCAAGGAGCGCTTGGCGGTGATCGCGGGAGCGGAGACCGAGGCGGACCTGCAGGACACGAACGACTCGACTGTGTCGTAGGGCCTGTGCGATGGCGGAATACGACACGCCTTCGCGGCATGGTTAACAATCGGTCAAGCGTCTCGCTTGCATACCGAACTCGAGAATACGACGCGGTCGAAGCGGTTCGCCCGGGTCTCACACGCATTGCGGCGCCGACGGCGCGGCGTGGCCGAAAGGCCCCCGCATCGTGGCGCGCCGAAACAATAGGCTGATCATGGCGACGAAGGCAACGGAACGGGACGAGACGGACACCGCTCCGGCAGAGCAGACCGATGGGCCGCTCCTCGACCTGACGGATGCTTCGGTCAAGCGGATGGTGAAGCTCGCCAAGAAGCGCGGCTACATCACCTACGAGGAGGTCAACGAGGTCCTCCCCGAGGGGCAGTCCGACCCCGACCAGCTCGAGGACGTCCTGTCCCAGCTCTCCGAGATGGGCATCAACGTCGTCGAGGCCGAGGAGACCGACGAGGCTGCCGCCGACAAGCCGGCCAACGGCGAGGCGTCGGACGACGAGGAGAGCGCCGAGGGCACGGAGGTGGCCGAGGTCGCCCCGACGCGCGCCGTCGCCGTCGTCACCGCGACCAAGGAGCCGACCGACCGCACCGACGATCCGGTGCGGATGTACCTGCGCGAGATGGGCTCGGTCGAGCTGCTGTCGCGCGAGGGCGAGATCGCCATCGCCAAGCGGATCGAGGCAGGGCGCGAGGCGATGATCGCCGGCCTGTGCGAGAGCCCGCTGACCTTCCAGGCGATCATCATCTGGCGCGACGAGCTCGTCGACGGCAAGGTGCTGCTGCGCGACATCATCGATCTCGAAGCGACCTATGCCGGCCCCGACGGCAAGAACCCGCAGATCGCGGAAGCGGCCGCCGAAGGCGAGGATGCCGAGCCGGAAGCGCCGACGCCCGAGGGCGGCGACGACGACGACGACATGGAGAACAACGTCTCGCTCGCGGCGATGGAAGCCGAGATCAAGCCGCGCGTGCTCGAGACGTTCGACGCGATCGCCAACAACTACCGCAAGCTGCGCAAGCTCCAGAACGAGGAGACCGAGCGCAAGGCGAACAGCGAGAAGACCACGCCGGCCCAGGAGAAGAAGCAGGCCGAGTTCAAGGACACCGTCGTCGCCGACGTGAAGTCGCTGTCGCTGAACAACAACCGCATCGAGGCCCTGGTCGAGCAGCTGTACGACATCAACAAGCGCCTCATCTCGCATGAGGGCCGGCTGATGCGCTACGCCGAGAGCCACGGCGTCGCCCGCGACGAGTTCCTGCGCCACTACCAGGGCTGGGAGCTCGACCCGAACTGGATGACCCGCGTCGGGACGCTCGGCGGCAAGGGCTGGAAGAACCTCGTCGAGAAGGGCTCGAAGCAGGTCTCGGACCTGCGTGAGCAGATCCTGACGCTCGCCTCCGAGACGGGCCTGGAGATCGGCGAGTACCGCAAGATCGTCAACATGGTCCAGAAGGGCGAGCGCGAAGCCCGCCAAGCCAAGAAGGAGATGATCGAGGCCAACCTCCGCCTCGTGATCTCGATCGCCAAGAAGTACACCAACCGCGGCCTGCAGTTCCTGGACCTGATCCAGGAGGGCAACATCGGCCTGATGAAGGCGGTCGACAAGTTCGAGTACCGCCGCGGCTACAAGTTCTCGACCTACGCCACCTGGTGGATCCGCCAGGCGATCACCCGCTCGATCGCCGACCAGGCGCGCACCATCCGCATCCCGGTGCACATGATCGAGACGATCAACAAGATCGTCCGCACCTCGCGCCAGATGCTGCACGAGATCGGGCGGGAGCCGACCCCGGAGGAGCTGGCCGAGAAGCTGGCCATGCCGCTCGAGAAAGTCCGAAAAGTCCTGAAGATCGCCAAGGAGCCGATCTCCCTCGAGACGCCCATCGGCGACGAGGAGGACAGCCACCTCGGCGACTTCATCGAGGACAAGAACGTCGTCCTGCCGATCGACGCGGCGATCCAGAGCAACCTCCGCGAGACCACGACGCGCGTCCTCGCCTCGTTGACCCCGCGCGAGGAGCGGGTGCTCCGCATGCGCTTCGGCATCGGCATGAACACCGACCACACCCTCGAGGAAGTCGGCCAGCAGTTCTCGGTGACCCGCGAGCGCATCCGTCAGATTGAGGCGAAGGCCCTGCGTAAGCTGAAGCATCCGAGCCGGAGCCGGAAGCTGCGGAGCTTCCTGGACAACTGAGCGTCGGATACGCCATTCTCGAATTCGCCGAATGCGATCGTCGGATCGCGCCGTGCTCGCGGCGCGATCTCGCGTTCCAGGCGGCGAAGGGATGATGGTCTTCGATCCGGATCGATCTCGCCATCGTCAGCCGGAACCTTGCTTTGGCGGTTCGTGAACCCACCTTGGCCGTATGCTTGAGCGTCGCCAGCATCCACCCGTGCCGCCGACCGCCGCAGCCGACGGCTCGGAGGCGGACGACGTGCCGTTCGGCGCGCTGCAGGATTGCGTCGCGATCCGCGACTGGCTGCTGAGCGAAGGCGCCCGCCTGCCCGAGCCCGACGACCTGATCGCGGGCTTCGCCGAGCGCCTCAACGCGGTCGGCGTTCCGGTGGACCGGACCTCGACGGCGATCGATACGCTGCACTCGGAATATTCCGGCATCGGCCGCATCTGGACGCGCGAGTCCGGCACGACGGTGCGCCTGTTCCCGCACGGCGAAGCCTCCGAGCGCGCCTACGCGGCGAGCCCGTTCCGCAAGGTGCACGAGGACGGCGAATGGCTGATCCTCGACCTCGCCGAGACGCCGGACGACGCCTACTCGGTGATCCCCGACCTGAGGGCCGCCGGCTACCGCCACTACATCGTGGTGCCGCTGTTCTTCACCAACGGCACGCATAACGGCATCACCTTCGCCACCCGCGACCCGGACGGATTCCGCGACGAGGACGTGGCGATCCTGCGCTTCATCATGCCGGCCCTGGCCGCGGTGATGGAGATGCGGATCGTCACCAAGCAACTTGACACGGTGCTGCGCATCTACGTCGGCGACGAGCCGCACCGCGCCATCCTGTCGGGCGACATCCGCCGCGGGCAGGTGAAGCGCATCCGCTCGGCGATCCTGTTCGCCGACATGCGCGACTACACTCGCATCTCGGCGAACATGACGCCGGAAGAGGCGGTCGACCTGCTCAACATCTTCTTCGACTGTCTCGTGCCGCCGATCGAGCGGGAGGGCGGCGAGGTGCTGAAGTATCTCGGCGACGGCCTGCTCGCCATCTTCCGCGAGCCGGGTGACGACCTCGGCGGCGCCGCCAAGGGGGCGCTGACGGCGGCACAAAGTGCGCTCGCGGCGCTGGAGGAGGCCAACACCCTCCACCAATTCACAGTGCCGATGATGGCCGGCATCGCGCTCCATCACGGCGAGGCGGCCTACGGCAACGTCGGCTCGGGCACGCGCCTCGACTTCACGGTCATCGGCCGCGACGTGAACATGGCGAGCCGCATCGCCCGGCTCAACAAGACGCTCGGCGAGCCGCTGCTGATGTCGAAGCCCTTCGTCGACTTCCTGTGGGGCGATCCGGTGCCGCTCGGCGAGCACGTGCTCGACGGGTTCGCCGAGCCGATGATGGTCTATCGCCCGCGCCCGAAGCCGCACCGCGGCCAGGGCTGAGGCGGGCCTCAGCCCCGCAGCGTCATCGTCCCGCCGGCGATGCTGAAGTCGCGCACGCGCTTCAGGAACGACATGCCGAGGAGGTTCGTGCCGAGGCGTCCGCTCGGGACGATCACGGCCTCGACGTCGCGCACGGTGACGGGCCCGATCCGGATCGTGCCGATCCGCACCGGCGCGACGCGGATCGTCCCGTTGGCGGTCATCACCGGGCGCGTGAAGTCCCGCGGCCCGACGACGATGCCGAGGCGGGCGGCATCCTCTTCCGCGAAGCTGCACGTCGTGGCCCCGGTGTCGACCATCATGCGCAGCGATCGCCCGTCGACCAGCGCGTCGGCGAGGAAGTGGCCGTTGCGGTCGGCGCCGAGCGCGATCGCCGTCGGCGCGGACGCAACCAGTTGCACCGTCGGCACCGGTGGGGCCGCGGCCTTGCGGCTGGTCAGGCGGTTGCCGATGCCGCCGAGCACCCCCGCAACGAGGCCGGCCGCGAGGCAGAGCATCAGGATCGTCCGCATCGCCTACCTTCGCCCCCGCCGATCGAGGACGCTTAGACGAGCACGACGCCGGTGAACGATGCGTGGCGGCGTGCCCGCCGCCGGACGGAACCGCACGGCCATCTGCCGACAGGGTTTCCGGTCCGTCTCGGCGCGACGACGAATCGCGCGCATCCGCAGGAGGGGATCGGCCCGCGGGGTTGACCGAGGCGGCCGGCGGGACCACATCTGCGGTGTTCCAGGGAGATCCCCGGCAAGGGGCTGAGAAACCGCTGGCAGGCTCGTGAGGGCCCGCGGCGCGGAAATCCTTCGAACCTGATCCGGTTCACACCGGCGTAGGGATTGGACCGTGGGCGCCGTCTTCGACGACGGGGTGCCCCAGCTTCTCAGATGAAGCGTCAGGCCCGGTCTCTGCGACAGCACGCGGAGGATCACTTGGGTCGTCATTCGGGTCGTCACGCAGCATCACCGATCGGGACGCGCCGGACGAGCGGCAGCGCCCGGCCAACCGTCCCGCTGCCGGCGCGTGCCGACGTCGCGATCGTCGGCGGCGGCCTGATCGGACTGTCGATCGCCTGGCGGCTGGCGCAGGCCGGGCGGTCCGTCGTCGTGGTCGAGCGGGAGACCATCGGCTCCGGCGCGAGCCTCGCCGCCACGGGCATGCTGGCGCCGGCGGCTGAGCACGAGCCCGGCTCCGACCCGCTGCTGCCGCTGGCGCTTGATTCGCTCCGGCGCTGGCCGGGGTTTCGCGCCGAGCTCGAAGCGGCGTCCGGCCTCGACATCGACTACCGCGAGGACGGGACGCTGGTGCTGGCCATCGGGCGCGACGAGGTCGAGCGCCTGCGCTTCCGCTTCGACCTGCAGCGCCGCTCGGGCGTCGTCGCCGAGTGGATCGCGGGTGCCGACGTGCGTCGCCGCGAGCCGGCCCTCCGCCCCTCGGTCACCGCGGGCGTGTTCTGCCCGCTCGATCACCAGGTCGACCCGAGCCGGGTGATGGCGGCGCTCGTCGAGGCGTGCCGCGCCGCCGGCGTGGCGCTCGTCGAGAACAGCCCGGTCGTCGCCCTCGAACGCACGGGCGGCCGCGTCGCGGGCCTGCGCACCGCCGACGGCGTGGTGCTGGCCGAGACCGTGGTGCTCGCCGCCGGCGCCTGGAGCGGCGAGGGCGGCCTGCTGCCGCAAAGCCTCGCCCTGCCCGTGCGCCCGCTGAAGGGACAGTCGCTGGCGCTGAAGACCACGGCCCGCACCGGCACGCTCTCCCACATGGTCTGGACCGAGCAGGTCCACATGGCGCCGAAGAGCGACGGCCACATCGTCGTCGGCGCGACGGTCGAGGATTGCGGCTTCCGCCCCGGCGTCACCGCCGGCGGGCTCTATGCCCTGCTCGAAGGCGCGCGCCGGGTGCTGCCCGGCATCGAGGAGATGGAGGTCGAGGCCGTCTGGAGCGGGTTCCGCCCGACCTCGGACGACGACGCGCCGATCCTCGGTGAGATCGCCCCCGGCCTGGTGGTCGCCACCGGTCACCATCGCAACGGCTACCTGCTCGCCCCGGTGACCGCCGACGCGATCGCCGCCCTCGTCACGACGGGCGCGATGCCGGCGGTCGCGCAGGACTTCTCGCTGGCGCGGTTCGCGCCGGGCGCCGAGCTGAGGGCGTCGGCATGAAGCTGACGGTGAACGGACAGGCTCGCGAGATCGAGGCCGCCGACGTCGCCGCCCTGTTCGCGCAGGCGGCGGAGGAGACCGGCAGCTCCGATCCGCAGGGCGTCGCCATCGCGCTCAACGGCCGCGTCGTCCGCCGCCGCGACTGGGACACCACACCGATCTCCGAGGGCGACCGCATCGAGATCGTACGCGCCATGCAGGGAGGCTAGAGAATGGTCGACACGCCCACACCCCTCCGACCGGAGGCCGACGACCCGTTCGTGATCGCCGGCGTCACGCTGGGCTCGCGCCTGTTCATCGGCACCGCGGGCTACCCGACGCAGGTGATCATGCGCGATGCGGTCGCGGCCTCCGGGGCCGAGGTCGCCACCGCCTCGATCCGCCGGGTCTCGCTGCAGGGCCACGGCTCGGACACCGTGAAGATCCTGAAAGGACGCCGCTTCCTGCCGAACACCGCCGGCTGCGAGACCGCCCGCGACGCGATCATGACCGCCGAGCTGGCCCGCGAGGCGCTTGCCACCAACTGGATCAAGGTCGAGGTGATCGGCGACCGCGAGACCCTGTACCCGGACGTCGCCGAGCTGATCGAGGCCTGCCGCCACCTCGTCGACGACGGCTTCGTCGTGCTGCCCTACTGCAACGACGACCCGATCGTCTGCCAGCGGCTCGCCGACATCGGCTGCGCCGCGGTGATGCCGATGGGCTCGCTGATCGGCTCCGGCATGGGCATCGCCAATCCGGCCAACCTCGAGTTGATCTGCCGCCGCATGAGCGTACCGGTGATCGTGGATGCCGGCATCGGCACGGCCTCCGACGCGGTGATCGCGATGGAGCTGGGCGCCGACGCCTGCCTGATCAACACCGCGGTGGCGAAGGCCGACGATCCCGTCCGCATGGCGCGCGCGATGCGCAACGCCGTGCAGGCGGGCCGCGATGCCTACCGCGCCGGCCGAATCCCGCGCCGCGGCCGGGCCGAGCCGTCGAGCCCGCAGCTCGGCCTTGTCGGCTCGTAGCCTGCCGTCGCCGCTCCTTGCGGTGACTGACCGGCACGGGCCCCGCCCCCTGGGCGAAACCATCGCCGCCGTGCTCGACGGCGGGTGCCGGTGGGTCTGGTTTCGCGACAGGGATCTGCCACCGCCCGAGCGCCGGGTGCTGGCGGAGCACATCGCGGAACGCGTCCGCGAGGCCGGCGGCGTGCTCTCGATCGGCGGCGATCTCGAGCTTGCCGCGGCCCTCGGCGCGAGCGTCCATCTCGGCGGCGGCGCGGATCGTGCCGCCATCGCCGATGCCAGGCGCCGCCTCGGCACCTCGGCGCTCGTCGGCGTCTCGGCGCACGGCCTGCGCGATGTCGGGGCGGCGGAAGACGCGGATTACGTGACCCTGAGCCCGATCTTCGCCACGGCGAGCAAGCCCGGCTACGGTCCCGCCCTCGGCCTCGGCGCCATCGCAACGGCCGCGCGGATCGGAATCCCGGTCGTGGCGCTGGGTGGCATCGGCGTCGCCACTGCCGCCGCGTGTCGCCGAGCGGGCGCGGCGGGCGTGGCCGTGATGGGCGGCCTGATGCGGGTCGACGACCCTTCCGCCGAAGCTCGGGCGCTGTTGCGCGCCTGGGAAGCGGCCTCGGATGGGCCACCGTGAGCCTTAAGCAGGATCAGAATTCGACGCTCGCCGATTCAGCCTCGTCTCCACCCTCGATCTCATCCTGAGGTGCCGCGTCGGCGACCTCGAAGGGGGGCTCGAGAAATCGCGCGCGCGCTGCAGGGCTCCTTCGAGGCCTCCGCTTCGCTGCGGCACCTCAGGGTGAGGCTCACGGTTGGAGGATGTCCGGCGTGAGAAACTACTTCGCTGCGGCAGGCCCGTAGGGCGGGCGCGGGATCGCCCGATGCGCGGCGCGGAGCGCCGCCGACCAGCGCTCGCGCAGGTCGTGGAAGTAGCCCTCGCCGGCCTCGATCCGATGATTCACCTCGAGGTCGAGGGCGTTGCGGCGCGCCAGCGCGATGTCGATCGGCAGGCCGACGCCGAGATTCGAGCGCATGGTCGAATCCATCGAGACGAGTCCGACCTTGAGCGCGTCGTAGAGCTCGGTCTCGAACTTCACCGCCCGGTCGAGGATCGGCTTGCCGTACTTGTGCTCGCCGATCTGCAGGAACGGTGCATCGGTGCTGCACTCGATGAAGTTGCCGGCCGAGTAGATCAGGAACAGCCGCATCGGCTCGCTGCCGATCTGGCCGCCGAACAGCAGCGAGACCGAGAAGCGCAGGCTCGCCGCCTCGAAGCCCGCCTTCTCGATCGCGCGCACGTGGCGGATCGCGCGGCCGACGAGCTGGGCCGCCTCGAACATCGTCGTCGTCTCGACGAGCTTCAGCTTGGCCTCGCCGTTGTCGCCGGGCACGCCCTCGGAGAGCAGGCTCAGGACCGATTGCGTCACCGACAGGTTGCCGGCCGAGGCCAGCATCATCACCCGCTCGCCCGGCACGTTGAAGTGATGGAGCTTGCGATAGGTCGAGATGTCGTCGAGCCCCGCATTGGTGCGGGTGTCGGCGATCATCACCAGGCCTTCCTCGACGAGGACGCCGACGCAGTAAGTCATGGGATCAGGCTTTTCGAAGAGGCGCGGAGCGTCAGGATTGCGGTGCCGCCTGGGCTTGCTCCACCCGGAGCTTCACGTCCAGCGTTTCGGTGCCGCCGCCGGTGCGACTGCCGCGAATCGGGGCAGCCCCGAGGTAGTCGAGCCCGGATGCGACGCGGATATAGGCTTCCGTGGTGGCGTCGCCGGTGGTCGGATCGAAGCCGACCCAGCCGAGATCCGGCACCAGCGCCTCGGCCCAGCCGTGCGGCGTCTCCTGCTCGGCGTCGCTCCCCTCCGGGCGGTGGTAGCCGGAGACGTAGCGCGCCGGGATCGCCCGGTGGCGGGCGGCGGCGATGAAGACGTGGGCGAAGTCCTGACATACGCCGGCCCCGGCCTCGAAGGCCTTCGGCGAGGGCACGGCGGCGCTCGCGGGGCCTGGCGTGTAGGCCATGTGCGCGTGCACCGCGGCCATCAGCCGGTGCAGGAAGGGGAGGGCGGCCGGGTCTCCGGCGCTGGCGACCGCGTCGGACAGCGCCTGGATCTCCGGGCTCGGCAGCACGAGGTCGGTGTCGCGCAGGTAGAACGTCTCGGGCAGGCGCTCGACGGCGCCGCGGACGATGCCGTGGGTCTCGTGGGTGTCGACCTCGCCGGTGACGCGAATCACCAGCGCGTCGGAGGCCTGGTCCGGCGTGAACCAGTGGACGACGTTGCCGTAGCCATCCTCGCGCTCGGTGAGCCGTCCGTCGACCGAAGGCTCGATCCGCCAGCGCCGGACGTACTGCCCGTCATGGTCGCGCGGCGTCATCCGCAGGACCTGGATCAGCCCGCGTGCCGGTTGCTCGTAGCTGTAGATGGTCTCGTGGACCACGCGAATGCGCATGCGTCGATTCTGCCCGTCCTGGCTCCGCCGGTCTCGGCGACACGGCGCCCGCGATGGACGCCGCGGCGCCCGGAGTCACACGTTTTACACGACGTTCCGACGGAGCGCGCAACCGCGGAAGCGGAACTGCGCTATTCCGCTGCGGCTTAAGCCTCAGCCGAGATACTGCTCGGCGATGGCGGCGCCGACCTTGTTGTTCTCGCCGATGAAGGCGATCACGAACTCATGCAGGCCGGACGCGAAGACCCGGTCGATCTCCTCGCTTTCCAGCCGTGCGAGCAGGTTGCTCGCCAAGCGCTGGCTGGCGCCGCGGCGTCCGTAGGCGTCGGCGATCAGGTCGAGATGCTCGACGAGGACGCCGTAGCAGTTGGCGAAGGAGCGCGGCATCTGCCGGTTGAGGATCAGGAGGTCGGCGACCAGCAACGGCTTGACGCTCTCGCGATACACCCAGTGATAGGCGTTGAAGGCCGAGACTTCGCGCAGGATCGTCGTCCACTGAAAGTAGTCGAGGCTGCCGCCGATCTTCTCGGTGTCCGGCAGCAGGATCTTGTACTTCACGTCGAGGATGCGGGCGGTGTTGTCGGCCCGCTCGATCGCGGTGCCGAGGCGCGTGAACCAGTAGGTGTCGTTGCGCAGCATCGTCCGGTAGGCCGAGCCGTCGAAGGTCAGCGAGATGCCCTTCACCCAATCGAGGAAGCGCGTGAACGCGTCGCGGTCGAGGTCTTTCTTCTCGTAGGACCGCAGCTCGAGCCAGGCGCCGTTGATCGTGTCCCACATCTCGGTGGTGAGCGCGGTGCGCACGCTGCGCGCGTTCTCGCGGGCGCTCTCGATGCAGGAGCGGATCGAGGACGGGTTGTGCGGGCTGAAGGCGAGGAAGTCGCACACCGTCGCGGCGTTCACGCCGTCGTAGTGCGGCTTGAACACCTCCGGATCGCCGGCCGAGGCGAGGGCCGAGGCCCACTCGTTGGTCTCGCCCCCGCCGTAGCTCGTCGGCAGCGAGGCCAGGCGATGCGCCGCATCGAGGATGCGGGCGACGAACTCCGCCCGTTCGACGTAGCGCGAGAGCCAGTAGAGGTTGTCGGCAGTCCTGGAGAGCATGGCTGTTTCGCTGGGGTCTCTTCGGCTTCGGCCCGGGGGCGTCCACCGCTGGGCGGTTCTCGGTGAAAGCAGGCGTCACGCCATCACGCGTCGAGAACCCAGGTGTCCTTCGTACCGCCCCCTTGGCTGGAATTCACCACCAAAGATCCTTCCTTCAGCGCCACGCGGGTGAGACCGCCCGGCACGATGCGGATCTCGTCGGCGCCGCACAGCACGAAGGGGCGCAGGTCGACGTGGCGCGGGGCCACCCCGGAGGCGACGAAGGTCGGGCAGGTGGAGAGCGACAGCGTCGGCTGGGCGATGAAGCCGTCCGGGGCGTGGCGCAGGCGCTTGGCGAATTCCTCGATCTCGCGCTTGGTCGCGTGCGGCCCGACGAGCATGCCGTAGCCGCCCGAGCCGTTGACCTCCTTGACCACCAGCTCGGACAGGTTGTCCATCACGTAGGAGAAGGCCTCCTTCTCGCGGCAGCGATAGGTCGGCACGTTGTGCAGGATCGGCTCCTCGCCGGTGAAGAACTTCACGATCTCCGGCATGTAGCTGTAGACCGCCTTGTCGTCGGCGATGCCGGTGCCGACCGCGTTGGCGAGCGTCACGCTGCCGCGCTCGTAGGCGTTCATGATGCCCGGCACGCCGAGCATCGAATCCGGCCGGAACACCAGCGGATCGAGGAAGTCGTCGTCGAGGCGGCGGTAGATCACGTCGACCCGGCGCGGGCCTTCGGTGGTCCGCATGTAGACCACGTCGTCCTTGGTGAAGAGGTCGCCCGCCTCGACCAGCTCGACGCCGAGCTTGTCGGCCAGGAACGAGTGCTCGTAGAACGCCGAGTTGTAGCGCCCGGGCGTCAGCAGCACGACGGTCGGGTCGCGGGTCGCTGTCGCCGGCGCGAGGCTGCGGAGCGTCGCCAGCAGCGCGTCCGGATAGTTCTCGACCGGCGCGACGCGGTGGCGGGAGAACAGGTCCGGGAACAGCCGCAGCATCACTTCGCGATTCTCGAGCATGTACGACACGCCGGACGGGATGCGGGCGTTGTCCTCGAGCACGAAGAAGTCGTTCTCGCCGGTGCGGACGATGTCGATCCCCGCGATGTGCACGTAGAGGTCGTGCGGCACCCGGAACGACCGCATCTCCATGCGGTAATGCGCGTTCTTGTAGACGAGGTCGGCCGGGATGATGCCGGCCTTGATGCATTCCTGCGCGCCGTAGATGTCCTTCAGGAACATGTTGATCGCGGTGACGCGCTGCTTCAGCCCGCGCTCCAGGAAGCCCCATTCCGGCTTGGTGATCACCCGCGGGATGATGTCGAACGGGATCAGCCGCTCGGTCGATTCGTTGTCGCCGTAGACCGCGAAGGTGATGCCGATGCGCCGGAACAGCAGTTCGGCCTGGCTGCGGCGGGTGTTGAAGTGGTCGGCCGGCGTCGTGTCGAGCCAGTTCTTCAGCTGACCGTAGGCCTCGCGGACGTCGTCGGGACTCGTCGCGGCGCCTGCGAAGGCGGTCATCTCGTCGAAGGCCACGGCCGCCATTCAGTCTCTCCCAGATCCGTCACGCTAGAGGCAAGAGGCGCGCCACGCAAAGGGATTACGGCCTCGTTCGGGGCTCGTTCCAAACACGCGTCAGATGAGGCGCAGGCCTTTCAGGCTGGCATGGCCTGACCGGCCGAGGATGACGTGGTCGTGCACCACGATCTTCAGCGGGCTGAGCACGGCGATCACTTCGCGCGTCATCGTCACGTCGGCGGCCGAGGGCGCCGGATCGCCGGACGGGTGGTTGTGCGCCAGGATGATCGCGGTGGCCGAGAGCTCCAGCGACCGCCGCGCCACCTCGCGCGGGTAGACCGGCGTGTGGTCGACGGTCCCGCGCCCCTGGATCTCGTCGGCGATGAGGTGGTTGCGCTTGTCGAGGAACAGCACCCGGAACTCCTCGCGGGTGGCGAAGGCCATGGTGGCGCGCAGGTACTCGATGAGCTCGGCCCAGGAGGAAAGCAGCGCGCGCTGGGCGATCGCGCCGCGCGCCAGCCGGCGGCCCGCCGCCTCCATCAACTTGAGGTCGGCGACCACGCCGGCGCTGACGCCCTCGACCTCGGCGAGCCGGGCCGGATCGGCGCTCAGCACCTCGGCGAAGCTGCCGAAGCGGCGGATCAGCGCCTTGGCCAGCGGCTTCACGTCCCGCCGTGGGATCGCGCGGAACAGGGCAAGCTCGAGCATCTCGTAGTCGGGCAGGGCGTCGGCCCCCTGCTTGGCGAAGCGCTCGCGCAGGCGGTCGCGGTGGCCGAGATAGTGCGGCGGCTCCTCGGGCTTCGGCGCGACGGCCGGCCGCTCGGCGAACAATCCGCCCTCGGCCGCGTCGCCCGGGCCCGTCACGACCTCAAGCGCCCGGGTTGCCGGGCTGGTGCAGCCCCTTCGGCGAGACCGTGAAGATCTCGACGCCGGTCTCGGTGACGGCCACCGTGTGCTCGAACTGCGCCGACAGCGAGCGGTCGCGCGTCACCGCGGTCCAGCCGTCGGAGAGCACCTTCACCGCCGGCCGGCCGAGGTTGATCATCGGCTCGATGGTGAAGAACTGCCCCGGCCGCAGCGGCACGTCGTAGCTCGCCTCGACGTAGTGCAGGATGGTCGGCGCATCGTGGTAGCTCCGGCCGAGGCCGTGGCCGCAGAAGTCGCGCACCACCGAGCAGCGCTCGCCCTCGGCGTAGTCCTGGATCGCGCGGCCGATGTCGTTGGTCGATCCGCCGGGCTTCACCGCGGCGACGCCCCGCATCAGCGCCTCGTAGGTGATCTCGCACAGGCGCGCCGCCTTGCGCGGCACCTCGCCGACGAAGGCCATCCGGCTCGAATCGCCGTGCCATCCGTCGAGGATCAGGCACATGTCGAGGTTGACTATGTCGCCCTCGCGCAGCGGCTTGTCGTTGGGGATGCCGTGGCAGACCACGTGGTTGATCGAGGTGCAGATCGACTTCGGATAGCCGCGGTAGAGCAGCGAGGCCGGGTAGGCGCCGTGATCCATCGCGAACTCGTAGGCGAGCTTGTCGAGCGCCTCGGTGGTCACGCCCGGCTGCGTCGCCTCCATCAGCACGTCGAGGCCTTCCGCCGTCAGGCGTCCGGCGCGGCGCATGCCCGCGAACCCCTCCGGCCCGTGGATCGGTGCCTGGGGCACGCGCCGCGTCGCTTGGTCTTGCTGGGTCATCGAGGGGCTTGTCCGCGCCGGGTCGGTCTTCGAAGGCTTATGTACGGCGTGGCCGCCGAGGCGCCAAGTGACCGGCGTTCGCCCCCAGGCTTGCGCCGGACGAACGCACGGCGGCATAAGCGGGGCTCGGGCGACCCGGTGCGAGGGGTCCCAAGGCACAGGACGGCGCGATGGCTGACAGGGCGGTACCGCACTTCCACAACGAACTCGGCGTCGCGGTCATCCATGTCGGCTCGCGGGAGTTCATGTGCATCGGCGCATTGCCGCCGTTCGATCATCCGCACGTGTTCCTCGACATGGGCGCCGACAACGAGATCATCTGCCAGTATTGCTCGACGCTGTATCGCCACCGCGCCGACCTGAAGGCCGGCCATGCCGACCCGGCGGCATGCGTCTGGCACGATCAGAAGGCGGCGGCCGAATAGGGTCATGCCCCGAGACCCTCAGCCGCCGCTGACCGTCGCTATCGTCGGAGGCGGGATCGGCGGCCTGACCGCGGCGCTGGCGCTGAACGCCGCCGGCCATGCGGTGACGGTGGTCGAGCGCCGCACCGGCTTCAGCGAGGTCGGCGCCGGCCTCCAGCTCTCGCCGAACGCGAGCCGCGTGCTCGCCGATCTCGGGCTCGCGGCGGCGCTCCGGCGCGCCGGCTCCGAGCCGCCGGGCGTGACCGTCCGCGCCCTCGATTCGGGCCGGCGGATCGGGGCGGTGGCGCTGGGCGCCAAGGCCCGCGAGCAGTTCGGCGCGCCGTACTACGTCATCCACCGGGCCGACCTTCAGACTCTGCTCCTCGACGCGGTGCGCTCCCGCCCCGGCATCCGCCTGATGATGGGCCGTGCCGTCATGGGCCTCACCGAGACCGAGGACGCCGTCACTCTTGCCCTCGAAAGCGGCAACGGCACCCGCAACGACAGCCTCTCGGCCGAGCTGGTGATCGGGGCGGACGGCCTGCGCTCGCGCATCCGCGGCCACCTCGACCCACGCCCGCTCGCGACCGCCGGGATGGCGGCGTGGCGGGCGATCGTGCCGCGCGGGGCCGTGCCCGAGGCGCTGGCCGGCGAGGCGACCGGGCTGTGGCTCGGGCGCGGCCGGCACGTGGTCCACTACCCGATCCATGCCGGCCGAGACCTCAACGTCGTGGCGATCGTGCCCGAGCGGCAGGGCGACGAGGATTGGGGCCGGCTCGGGGATCCGGCGGTGCTGCGCGCGCATTTCCGCACCTGCGCGCCGGAGCTGCTCGAGCTGCTGACCGTGCCGGATTCCTGGCTGGTCTGGTCGCTCGCCGACCGCCCGGTGGCGCGGCCGATCGCGCGCGGCCGGGTCGCGCTGCTGGGCGATGCCGCCCACCCGGTGCTGCCGTTCCTGGCGCAGGGGGCGGCGCTGGCGATCGAGGACTGCTCGATCCTGACGCGGTGCCTCGCCGAGCATCCGGTCGCGGACGCGCTCGCGACCTACACCAAGGCGCGCCGGCGCCGCGTCCGCCGGGTGCGGCGCGCCGCCCGCGTCAACGGCCGGACCTATCATGCCGGCGGCCTCACCGCCTTCGTGCGCGACGCGGTGATGCGCCGCCTCGGGCCCGACGGCATGCGCGCGCGCTACGCCTGGCTCTACGGCTGGACGCCGAACGCTTGATCTCGCCGACGCCGGCGGCTACCGCTTCGGCACATCGAGGGGCCGCTTGCCGAAATTGGTAGACGGAAGGCACTTAAAATGCCTCGGGCTTCGCCCGTGTGGGTTCGAGTCCCACAGCGGCCACCACGCCCCGATCCTTGCCCGGCACCGGCCGTCCTGATACGCGAGCGGGATCATCTCCAGGGATTGCGGGGAAGGGTGCGACGCGCACGCTCCGCAGAACCGTACCGCGCAGGGTTCGCCGCGGGCAAGGCGCGTGCCTGCCCGTGCGGCCCTGTACCCGTCATCGGGCCGGGCGCGCTCCCGCGCCGGCCCCGCCGAACCTGATAGGATGCCTGCGATGGCCCGCGAATTCATCTACCACATGAAAGGCCTGACCAAGACCTACACCGGCGGGAAGAAGGTGTTGGACAACGTCAACTTGTCCTTCTACCCCGACGCCAAGATCGGCGTGCTGGGCATCAACGGCTCGGGCAAGTCGACCCTGCTGAAGATCATGGCCGGCATCGACACCGAGTGGACCGGCGAGGGCTTCGTCGCCCAGGGCGCCCGTGTCGGCTACCTGCCGCAGGAGCCGCAGCTCGATCCGACGAAGTCGGTCCGCGAGAACGTGATGGAGGGCGTCGCCGAGAAGCAGGCGCTGCTCGACCGCTACAACGAGCTCGCGATGAACTACTCCGACGAGACGGCGGACGAGATGACCCGCCTCCAGGACGAGATCGAATCGAAGAACCTGTGGGAGCTCGAATCCAAGGTCGACCAGGCCATGGAGGCTTTGGGCTGCCCGAGCGACGAGCAGCCGGTCGCCACGCTGTCGGGCGGCGAGCGCCGCCGCGTCGCGCTGTGCCGTCTGCTGCTGTGGGAGCCGGAGCTGCTGCTGCTCGATGAGCCGACCAACCACCTCGACGCCGAGACGGTGAACTGGCTCGAAGGCCACCTGAAGAACTATCCCGGCGCGATCCTGATCGTGACCCACGATCGCTACTTCCTCGACAACGTCACCAGCTGGATCCTCGAGCTCGATCGCAGCAAGGGCATCCCGTACGAGGGCAACTACTCGGCCTGGCTGGTGCAGAAGCAGAAACGCCTGCAGCAGGAGGGCCGCGAGGACATGGCTCGCCAGCGCTCGATCGCTCGCGAGCAGGAGTGGATCGCCGCCTCGCCGAAGGCGCGCCAGTCCAAGTCGAAGGCGCGCATCACGCGCTACGAGGAACTGGTCGCCAAGCAGAACAACAAGGTCGATGCCGCGGCCCAGATCGTGATCCCGATCGACGAGCGGCTCGGCAACAACGTCATCGAGTTCGACCACCTCAACAAGGCCTTCGGGGACCGGCTGCTGATCGAGGACCTGTCGTTCAAGCTGCCGCCGGGCGGCATCGTCGGCGTCATCGGCCCGAACGGCGCCGGCAAGACGACGCTGTTCAAGATGATCACCGGCCAGGAGAAGCCCGACGGCGGCGCGATCTCGGTCGGCGAGACCGTGCATCTCGGCTACGTCGACCAGTCGCGCGATGCGCTCGATCCCAACGCCACGGTCTGGCAGGAGGTCTCGGGCGGCAACGACATCATCTATTTCAACAAGCGCGAGATCAATTCGCGGGCCTACTGCGCGGCCTTCGCCTTCAAGGGCGGCGATCAGCAGAAGAAGGTCGGCACGCTGTCTGGCGGCGAGCGCAACCGCGTGCACCTCGCGCGAACGCTGAAGGGCGGCGCCAACGTGCTGCTCCTCGACGAGCCGACCAACGATCTCGACATGGAGACGCTGCGGGCGCTCGAGGACGCGCTGGAGGATTATGCCGGCTGCGCGGTGATCATCAGCCACGATCGCTGGTTCCTGAACCGGATCGCGACCCACATCCTCGCCTTCGAGGGCGACAGCCACGTCGAGTGGTTCGAGGGCAACTTCTCCGACTACGAGGCCGACAAGATGCGCCGCCTCGGTGCCGATTCGCTGATGCCGAAGAAGATCAAGTACAAGAAGTTCTCTCGCTGAGGCCGGTTTCCCTCCCCCTTCTGCGGGGGAGGGTGGCCCGCGAAGCGGGTCGGGTGAGGGGGCAACGCTTCCGGAGAGGCCGATCCCCTCTCCCGACCCTCGCTGACGCGAGGCCCACCCTCCCCCGCAGAGGGGGAGGGGATCATGCGGCGGACGATCAGTAAAATCCTAGAAGTACGACTTCAGCGTTCCGCGACGGCGCACGTCGAGCGTCGCGCAGTGGAACGAGCCGCCGAACGGGCCGTAGCTCAGGAACGGCGCCGGGATCGGATCGAAGCCCCAATCTTTGAGCGCCTTGATCAGCGTCGGCTGGCTCTGGTCGACGACGATCTTCTTCTCGTCGATGGCGAGCACGTTGATCGAGGTCCAGGGCGAGCACATCGAGATCTTGCTCATGAAGCCCTCGACCGGGTCGGGACGCGGGGCGACCAGCACGTCCCACTTTTTCAGCACCGCCGGCAGCTTCTCGACGTCGATGTAGTCCGGGTTGACCAGCACCTTGCCGGGCGCGAGCGGCATGAACGACGAATCTATGTGCATCGGCTGCGGGCAGCGGCTCTCGATCTCGTGGACGCGGAAGCCGGACCCGAGGTGGCGCCGCAGCCACTCGATGCCCATGAGGTTGGTGACGTTCGAGCGGGTGACGAAGATGTCGCGGCCGCAGCGGACGAAGTCGGCGGCGTCGAAGACCGGCTCGAACTCGTTGACCGTGAACTGCATCGGCTCGCCGGCCTTCAGGTTCGGCACGCGATAATCGTAGTTGTAGAGCTCGTCCGTCAGCTGCGGCCGCGGTGCCGAGGTCCAGCGCGCGCCGTTGCGGAAATACTCCTTGAACAGCGAGCGGTAGGCGTCGCCCTCGAAGTAGCGCGAGCGCCAGCACATCGGGCTTTCGATGATCTCGTCGCCGATCACCAGGTACGGGTCGCGCGGGCAGGCGACGCAGAAGCCGCGGGACGACCAGCGCGGGGCGCGGTACTTCTTCGAGAAGTCGATGCTGTCCGGGCGGCGGATCTTCACGCCCTCGCCAGCTAGGATGCCGATGAAGTTGTCGAGCTCCTTCTGCGCGAGCTTCTTCATGAAGGCCGGATACCGGAAGCCCGAGGCGAAGCGGTAGAACGGCTGCGCCGCGCGCGGCAGGTTGAAGATCACGGTCAGGTGGTGCGTCGGGATTGTGGCGCCGTCGAGCGAGCCGACGATCACCTCCTCCAGCGGGTCCCACTCGTTCCAGGCCATCACCGGCGAGTGCGGCGCCGGCACGCCCGGGTCGCCGCGGACGAAGCCGTCGGTACGGGCGTCGTCGAGCACGGCCTCTCCGGCCGAGTGGGAAGCGTCGCGGTCCATGGTGATCCCTTCGTGATACGCTGCGCGGGCGGTCTGCTCGGGGCGAAACCCCTGGTGCCGCTTTGGTCCGCACTGTGTCTATCGGGTGATAGACATTGCCGATCGTTGCTGCAACTTGAGCCTTACTCCTCGTCCGCAGCGATCTTTTTCGGTCGAAATCGCGGCGAGAATCCAGCATCAAGCCACCCCCGAGCTTGAAAGAGGATCATGAAGCGTCTGACGACCCTGGCCTTGATCGCCGGCCTCTGCACGGTCGTCGGCCTGTTCCTGTCTTCCGGTCTCGAGGATGTGGCGGCGGCGGTGGTGAGTGCCGGCTGGGGCGCGCTGGCGGTGGTCGCCGCGCGCGCGGTCGCCGTCGCCTGGGCCGGCCTCGGCTGGTTCGTGATCTTCCCCGTCGCCGGCCGCCCGAGCCTGGCCGCCTGCATCAACCTGCGCTTCGTGCGCGAGGGCATCAATACGCTGCTGCCGGTCGCGACGGTGGGCGGCGACTTCATCGGCGCGCGCCTTCTGGCCAAGCGCGGCATCGCCGGGGGCCTGGCCGGCGCCAGCATGTTCGTCGACATGATGACGCAGGCGCTGACCCAGCTGCTCTTCACCGTCGCCGGCCTCGGGCTCCTGATCTGGCTCGCGGGCGACGGGCCGATCGTGCGCACCGTCGCCGGCGGCCTCGCCATCGCCGCCCCCGCCATCGGCGCATTCTACCTGATCCAGCGCCGCGCCGGGCACCGCCTGATCCAGGGGATCGTCGACCGCTTCGCCTCGGGCCGCGAATGGCAGGCGCTCGGCGCCGTCGACGTGCTCTACGACAACCTGCGACGCCTCTACGGTGCGCCCCTGCGCATCGTCTCGGGCATCGGCGTGCACCTCGTCGGCTGGGTCATCGGCTCGCTCGAGGTCTACGTCTGCCTGCACTTCATGGGCTATCCGGTGAGCTTCGCCGAGGCGATCGTGATCGAGAGCCTGGCCCAGGCCGTGCGCGGCGCCGCCTTCGCGGTCCCCGGCGCGCTCGGCGCGCAGGAGGGCGGGCTGATCGCGCTCTGCGCCCTGTTCGGCATCCCGGCCGAGGCGGCGCTCGCCCTGTCCCTGGTCAAGCGCCTGGCCGACCTCCTCGTCGGCGTTCCCGGCCTGTGGCTCTGGCACACGCAGGAGGGCCGCCTGCGCCGCGAGGCGAGCGAGCCCGGGGCCTCCGCGCAGGAGGAGGGCCGGACCACCTTTCGCCGGGTCGGGGCCGTCCCCGCACCCGCGACGCTCGGACCGTTCTACAGCTATGCACCCCCCCGCGGGCAGAGCGCCCACATCGAGGACACCGCGGTGCCGGAGTTGAAGAAGTGCGCCTGATGCGCCGGTTGATCCTCGCGCTGGCGCTCGTCGCCGGCACCGTTCCGGCCTTCGCCGCCGACGACCCGGCGGTCGCGGTGGTCGACGGGCTCTACGCCCGCTTCGACGCCGCCGTGAAGAACGGGGCCGGCACCCTCAAGGACCGCATCGACGCGGTCGGCCCGACCCTGGAGCGGTCCTTCGACTACCCGGCGATGGTCCGCCTGGCGATCGGCGCCAAGTGGGCGGAGTTCTCGCCCGAGCAGCAGGGCGCGATCACCGAAGCGTTCCGCCGCAACTTCGTTGTGACCTACGCCAACCGCCTCGCACGGGCGGCGGGCGCGAAGTTCGAGGTGACGCGCAAGAGCGAGGCGAGCGGAACGAACCAGCGCGTCCTCACCCACGTCACCACCCCGGACGGGGACGATTCGCAGATCGACTTCGTCGTGAATTCCGACAACCGCATCCAGGACGTCCTGCTCAACGGCAACGTCAGCGAGGTCGCGGGTCAGCGGGCGAGCCTCGGCCAGCCGCTCAAGGTCGGCGGCGCCGACGCGGTGCTGAAATTCCTGCGCGAACGCACCGACGGCATGCTGAACGCCAAACCGGCGCCTTGAACGGCCTGCACAGAGCTTTCGTGCCGCACGCCGCGGCCCATCGATCCCACGCACCTTGCGACCGAGCGACGTTCCCATGGACCTGACCTGGCTCTCGCCGATCCTTCTGGTCCCCGCGCTCGCGGGTTGCCTGTACGCGCTCACCGCGGCGTTCCTCGCCGGGCGGTGCTCCGCGAGGGTGGCGCCCGCCTTCGCCGACGATGCGGCGCGGCCCTCGGTGACGGTGCTGAAGCCCCTCTGCGGCCTCGAGCCGAACCTGTTCGAGAACCTGCGGACCTTCTGCGCCCAGGACTATGCCGGCGCGGTGCAGATCGTGTTCGGCGTGCAGAGCGCCGGCGACCCGGCGATCGGCGTCGTGCGGCGCATCGAGGCGGCCTTCCCGCAGCTCAGCATCGACCTCGTCGTCGACGCGCGCCAGCACGGCTCGAACCGCAAGGTCTCGAACCTGATCAACATGTCGGAGGTGATTCGGCACGAGGTGGTGGTGCTCGCCGACAGCGACATGGTGGTGCGCCCCGACTATCTCGAGCGCGTCGTGGCCGAGCTGTCCGCCCCCGGCGTGACCGGGGTGACCTGCCTGTACCACGGCGTTCCCGGCGACCGGGGCGTGTTCGCGCAGCTCTCGGCGCTCGCCATCGACGTGCAGTTCCTGCCCAACGTCGTGATGGGCACGGCGCTCGGCCTCGCCAAGCCGTGCTTCGGCTCGACCATCGCCTTCACCGCCGCGTCGCTGGCGAAGATCGGCGGGTTCGCCACCTTCAAGGACGACCTCGCCGACGACTATGCCATCGGCGAGGCGCTGCGCGGGCTCGGCGGCCGGGTCGCGATCCCGAACTTCACCATCGGGCATACCTGCGTCGACACCGCGATCACGGGCCTGTGGAGCCACGAGCTGCGCTGGAACCGCACCATCCGCAACGTCGACCCGGCCGGCTATGCCGGCTCGATCGTCACCCACGCCTTCCCGATCGCGCTGATCGCCGCGCTGATGCCGGAGGCCGGCGCGACCGCGCTCGGCGTCGCGGCTCTGGCACTCGCCTGCCGCATCATCCTGTCGATGCGGCTGGAGCGTGCCTTCGGGATCGGCCCCCATCCGTACTGGCTGTTGCCGATCCGCGACATCCTCTCGTTCGCGAACTTCTCATGGAGCTTCGTATCGGGGGCGGTGACATGGAAAGGTCACGATTATCGCGTCGTTGCGGATGGAACGCTTATTCCGGAGGGCAATCTCGGCCAGGATGCTGAGTCGCCCACCGTCTGACCTTGCCGTCCCGTCGTTTAAACTTGCCATCCTCGATCCGTCATCCTTTCGATCCGATCGCCCTGCTCTGAGGCCTTGAACCCCATGCGCACGCTCTTCCTCCAGGCTCCCACCTTCGACGGCTTCGACGGCGGCGCCGGGTCCCGCTACCAGGCCAAGCGCGAGATCAAGTCGTTCTGGTACCCGACCTGGCTCGCCCAGCCGGCCGCCCTGGTGCCGAACTCGAAGCTGATCGACGCGCCGCCGCACAACATCAAGCTGGCCGAGATCGTGGCCCAGGCCAACGACTTCGACATGGTGGTGCTCCACACATCAGTGCCGTCGTTCAAGTCGGACGTGAAGACCGTCGAGGCGCTCAAGGCCGCCAACCCCAAGCTGATCGCCGGACTGATCGGCGCGAAGGTCGCGGTGGACGCCGCCGGCGCGATGGCCCAGGCGCCGTGCATCGACTTCTGCGCCCGCAACGAGTTCGACTTCACCGTCAAGGAAGTCGCCGACGGCACGCCGATGTCGGAGATCAAGGGTCTGTCCTATCGCAACGCCGACGGCGTCGTGGTCCACAACGAGGACCGCGAGATCATGACCGACATGGATCAGCTTCCCTTCGTCACGAGCGTGTACAAGCGCGATCTCGAGATGGAGAAGTACTTTATCGGGTACCTCAAGCACCCCTACATCTCGTTCTATTCCGGCCGCGGCTGCAAGAGCCGCTGCACGTTCTGCCTGTGGCCGCAGACGGTGGGCGGGCATACCTACCGCACCCGCTCGGTCGCGCACGTGATCGAGGAGATCAAGTACTGCCTGAAGGAGTTCCCGCAGACGAAGGAGTTCTTCTTCGACGACGACACCTTCACCGACAACCTGCCCCGCGCCGAGGAGATCGCGCGCGAGCTGGGCAAGCTCGGCGTCACCTGGTCGTGCAACGCCAAGGCGAACGTTCCGCGCGAGACCCTCGAGGTGCTGAAGGCCAACGGCCTGCGCCTGCTGCTGGTCGGCTACGAGTCCGGCAACCAGAAGATCCTGAACAACATCAAGAAGGGCATGCGCGTCGAGGTCGCCGAGAAGTTCACCAGGGATTGCCACGACCTCGGCATCGCGATCCACGGCACCTTCATCGTCGGCCTGCCGGGCGAGACCCGCGAGACGATCCAGGAGACGATCGCCTTCGCCAAGCGCATCAACCCGCACACCATCCAGGCCTCGCTGGCGGCGCCGTACCCCGGCACCTTCCTCTACAAGCAGGCGGTGGAGAACGGCTGGCTCGACGTCGAGAACGCCGAGCTCGTGGATGAGAACGGCGTGCAGATCGCGCCGCTGCACTATCCGCACCTGTCGCACGCCGAGATCTTCGCGGCGGTGGAGGAGTTCTACCGGAAGTTCTACTTCCGCGCTCCGAAGATCGCCTCGATCGTCTCCGAGATGGTGCGCTCGCCCGACATGATGAAGCGTCGCCTGCGCGAGGGCGTGGAGTTCTACCGCTTCCTCAAGGAGCGTCAGGGCACCGCCAAGGCCGCCTGATAAGGGCGCCTGAGCCCCATCGCATGACCGATCCAGACGGCCGGGCCCCAAAGCCCGGCCGTCTTCGTTCAGGGGTCCGGGCCCGAGGCCCCCGGCAAACAGCCGCGCCCCCGTACACCGGAGTGTCTCGTGAAGCGTCTCGTCGTCACCGCCGACGATTTCGGCCTGAGCCCGGAGGTCAACGAGGCGGTCGAGCAGGCCCATCGCAACGGCATCCTCACGGCGGCGAGCCTGATGGTCTCGGCCCCCGCCGCCGCGGACGCAGTCGCCCGCGCCAAGCGGATGCCGTCGCTGCGCGTGGGATTGCACCTGGTGCTCGTCGAGGCGTGGCCGACGCTGCCGGCCGCCATCTTGCCGGATCTCACCGATGACGCCGGCCTGATGCGTCGCGACATGGAACGCCTCGGCCTCGACCTTGCGCTGAGGCCGGCGGCCCGCCGCCAGCTCGCCGCCGAGATCACCGCGCAGTTCGAGGCCTACCGCATCACCGGCCTGCCACTCGATCACGTGAACGCGCACAAGCACTTCCACGTGCATCCGTTGATCGCCGGCGCGGTGCTGTCGATCGGGCCGCGTTACGGGATGCGCTCGATCCGCGTGCCGCGCGAGCCGCGGGCGGTGCTGAAGCGTGCCGAGCCCGGTGCGACCCCACGGGTGGCCCACGATACGGCACCCTGGGCGGCCCTGCTCGCCGTCCGGGCCCGGATGCTGGGGCTGACCATTCCCGATCGAACCCTGGGTCTGGCCTGGTCCGGAGCGATGACGCCCGCCCGCGTCGCCGGCCTGCTCGCGCACCTGCCCGACGGCCTGACTGAGCTCTACACCCACCCGGCCACCGCCGGCGGCTTCCTCGGCGAGGCGCCGGGCTACGCCTACGCCGCGGAGCGGGACGCGCTCGTCGCGCGGGCCTCCGTGGATGCGGTCGCGCGGTCGGGGATCGTCTGCGGCGGGTTTTCGGATTTCGCACCGAATAGACGATGACGACGTCATCACGGAGCCCGCAGAAGCTTTCGCCTCAAACGCTTCAGAAACGACACCGTCAAACGACTGTATATCTTCGCAAATAGCTCATCAGGACTTGCGTTTCGGAAGCATGTCCGATTGATGACCAAAATTTCATGCAACGTGGGCTTCGGCGCCCGCGTTCCGACAGCAGCCCCAGGGCACAAGACGATCGTCGCAACAGACCCTCGCCGCCGCATGGGACGGATCGGAGATGTCGTCATGACCCGCTACACCCTCCTCGCCACCGTCTTCACCGCCTCCGTCGCCCTCGGGGGCGCCGCCTACGCCGCCGACCAAGCCGCGACGACCGCCGCCTCCCACGAAACCGCGATCCAGAAGGACGTCGGCAAGCTGTCGGCCGATGGGGCGAAGGGCTTCCGCGACCTGCATCTCGCCCGGATCGCGATCTTCGATGCCGACCCGGCCCAGGCCAAGACGCTGGTCCACGATGCGCAGGCGGTCCTCGCAAAGGCGAAGACCGACGAGAGCGTGTTCACCAAGGCGGAGGCCGATCTCAAGCCGCCCGCCGCCGCCAAGGCGATGCCGGCCAAGGGCACCGGCGTCGGCGACATGAAGCAGCCCGTCGCGTGGCTGCCGGTCGACGGGCAGCTGCTGCTCGACGAGGATTTCGTCGCCACGCCGCAGAAGGCGGCAGCTGTGGCCGATGCCAACAAGAATCTCGAGAAGGGCGACCGGAAGGGCGCGGCCGAGAAGCTGAAGCTCGCCGGCGTGAACGTGAACTTCACCATGGCCGTCGTGCCGCTGGCGAAGACGACGGCGGATGTCGACCAGGCTGCGACGCTGCTGGACCAGGGCAAGTACTACGAGGCGAATGCCGCGCTGAAGCAGGCCGAGGACGGCGTCCGCTTCGACGTCATCGATGCGACGAGCCTGCCGCAGGCCTCCAAGGCCGCGGGAGCATCCGCCAAGGCGAACGTGACCGAGCCGACCGGGACCGGCACCGCGAAGCCCGCGCACTGATCGCAGCCCGCACGCCGACCGAGGTCGCTCGCGGATAAAAGCCTGCCCACCAAACGAGAACGGCGCCGTCTCCGTGGGACGACGCCGTGCGTTTGAGCAGAAAGGCCTTCCGTCCGTCACTTCACGGCGGCGGGCTCCGGGCGGACGGCCTGGCCCGTGCCGGGCAACCGGCCGGCCTCTTCCCCTTCGGGGCGATCGGCATCGGGCTTGGCCGGCGGCGGACCGAGGAAGGCCGGCACCACGAAGAAGGCGGCGATGAGCGTGAAGAACAGCGACAGCGCCAGCAGCTTGCCCATGCTCGCCGTGCCGGGATGGCTCGACAGCACCAGCGAGCCGAAGGCGGTCCCCGTGGTCAGCGCGGAAAAGAAGATCGCCCGCGTCAGGCTGGAGGCCAGCATGTCGGTGACGCCGGCCCGCCAAGCGATCACGTAATAGATGTGGAACGCCACGCCGACCGCGAGCATCAGCGGCAGGGCGATGATGTTGGCGAAGTTCAGCGGCATGCCGGCGACGTGCAGCGCCATCAGCGTCCACAAGGTGGCGAGCACCAACGGCCCGAGCGTCATCGCCACGTCCCAAGGCTTCCGCAGCGCCACCGAGAGGATGATGAAGATCAGCACCAGGGCGGTCACCGCCGCCTGCACGAAGGCGCCGAGGATGGTGTAGCTCGACGAGGTCGTCGCGATCGGCGCGCCGGTGGCGTGCGGCGCGACGCTCTGGATCTCGGATGCGAACTGCCGCAGCACCTCGTCGTCGTTGGAATTGCCCTTCGGATGCACCTCGATGCGGGCGCGGCCGTCGGCGGCGACCCATTCGGCCTTCAGCTGCGGTGGCAGGTTGGCGAGGGTGATCTTTTCGGGATGCAGCACCGTCCGCAGCCGCGAGAGCAGCGGGCCGAGATCGGTGGTGAGGGCGACCGAGGCGGCCTCACGCGTCGCCGGCTTGGCGGCTGCCAGCTTGTCGAGCGTGCCGGAGAGACGGCCGGCGGTCTTGTTGCCGGGCGCATTGCCGCCGGCGATGCCGGTCAGGGCGGCCGCGGTGTCCTTCAAGGCCTTGACGTTGTCGGCATCGGTCGGCGGCGACGGCTTGCGCGTCGGGTTGAGGATCGGATCGAGCAGCTCCGCCGTCTCGGCGACGGTGGCGAGCTTTTTGTCCTGGTCGCGCGGCACGAAGGTGTCGATGCTCATGATGTCGGCGGCCAGCGGCAGCGCGGCGAGCTTCTTCGTGACCTCGGGCACGGCGTCGACGCTCGGAGCCAGCACGTCGGCGACGTTCGGGCTCGTGGCGGGATCCTTGATCAGGTCGAGATAGGTCGCGATCGATTCCACGTGCGGGCTGCGCAGGTGCATCGGGTTCGAATCGAAGGGCAGCTTCCACAGCAGCGGGGCGCCGGCCAGCGTGACGAGGCCGACGACGATCAGCACCGGCTTGCGATTGCGGATGATCCACGGATCGACGCCTGCGAGCCACGTGGTCTCGACGGCGGCCTTCTCGCCCTTCGGCCGGAACACGGCGATCAGCGCCGGGAGGAGGGTGATCGCGAACAGGTAGGCGACGACCATGCCGACGCCGGCGATCAGGCCGAGCTCGGACACGCCGCGGAACGCGGTCGGCAGGAAGGCGAAGAAGCCGGCGATCAGCGACACCGCCGCCAGGGTCAGCGACCAGCCGACCCCGCGCGCGGCGGCGCGGATCGCGTCCTCGAGCGTCGGCTGCTCGTAGCGGTCGGCGCGGTAGCGCACCGAGAACTGAATGCCGAAATCGATGCCGAGGCCGACGAACAGAGCCGCGAAGGCCACCGAGATCGGGTTGAGCTCGCCCACCATCAGCAGCCCGAGCGCCGCCGTGACGATCAGGCCGGAGAAGGTGGTGATCAGCACCGATACCACCAGCGGCGCCGAGCGCAGGGCGAGCCAGAGGAACAGGACGATGGCGCCGACGGTGACGAGGTTGTTCAGCAGCGCGTCGTCGGACAGCGTCGCGAACTCGTCGTCGGCGACCGCGACCGGGCCGGTGAGACGCATCTCGAGCCCGTGCTCGGGATCGATGTTCAGCTCCTTGGCGACGTTCCGGATCAGCTTCGTCGCGGTGTAGCCCGGCTGCAGCGCGTTGAAATCGAGCACCGGCTGGATCAGCACGAACTTTCGCAGGTCGGTGGTCTTGCTCTCGCCGCCCGACAGCAGGAGCTGCCAGGACATCCGCGCCGGCTTGCCGTCGAGCACCGTCTGCAACGTCCGGTCGATCTCGCCCATCGGCTTGTCGAGATCCTCGATCTTGGCGTCGCCGCTCTTGATGCCGCGGGCGCCGAGCGCCAGCACCCGCATCACGCCGCGCAGGCTCGGATCGGAGGCGAGCGGCCCGAGCAGGCCCTGCTGCTGCACCAGCTGCTCGGTGGTCTTCTCCAGTTCCGCCTGCGGCAGCAGCAGCAGGCCGTTCTTCTCGAAGAAGGGGCCGCCGTCGGGCCGGTAGACCGTCTCGATCAGGTTCTTGTGGACAGCGATCGCCTTGGCGAAGGCGCTCGCGGCCTCTTCCGCCTGCTCCGGCGTCTTGCCGTCGATCACCGCGACGACCGTGTTCGTGCGCTGCGGGAACGCCTTCTCGTAGTTGATCTCGTCCTGGCGCCAGGGCTCCTTCGGATCGATCAGCCGCTCGACATCGGTGTTGATGCGGAACAGATGCGCCGCGATGCCGGTGCTGGCGGCGGTGACCAGGGCCACCAGAGCGATCACGACCCAGCGATGTCGGACGGAAAACGCGACGAGACGTTCGATCACGAGTACCCTACCTGCCTGGAGCGGCTGCCCTTCGAGGCCGCACGACTCTCACATCTTGTATGCTGCCGGGACGGTTCCCGCGGGACCCGTCGACGGCGCGAGACCTTCGCCACATCCACCCGGTCGCATCGAGGCAGGATCGGACCTGATCGAGACGCGGTCGTCTCACGATGCCGTGTGGCCGAAGACGCGGCGCCGACCCGGTGAACGCACCGGACGACGCGGGATGAGGACGCATCCGAGGCACGATCGTTGCGCCAAGGCCGCAGCGCTCAGTAATCTTGCAGCCCTGCGATTGCAACGCAGCGACCTCCGACGCGGGTGGCTCTCCCCATCGATGTGTGGCGCCGGCGCCGTTTCGCACCGCAATATCACGGGATGCGCCGTTTCGCGGGACTGCCGTCGCATTGCCGACGCATTGGCAGGATGGGGTCCCCCCCGAAGCAGGACGCGTTCGCAGGAACGGCCCTCGGGCTGTGGCGCGGTTGCGTCAGCCCCGCAAACACGCACGCGAAACGGCCCAGGACCGGCCCGTTCAGATCGGTTCCAGGCTAGAGCGCTGGAATTCGAATTTTTTTCACGTTAAGCAGCCCCTTGGTTCGGGGCTACGCAAACAGGAGCCGTATCTTGGGAATCCCCCTCCGGTATGTCGCGACGATCGGCAGCTACATCATCAAGCAGCATCTCACCGGCCGGAAGCGCTATCCGCTCGTGATGATGATGGAGCCCCTGTTCCGCTGCAATCTCGCCTGCGCCGGCTGCGGCAAGATCGATTACCCCGACGAGATCCTGAACAAGCGCCTGCCCGTGGCGGACGCGCTGGAATCCGTGCGCGAGTGCGGCGCCCCGATGGTGGTGATCGCCGGCGGCGAGCCGCTGCTGCACAAGGACCTGCCGCAGATCGTCGAGGGTATCATCGCGCAGAAGAAGTTCGCGATCGTGTGCACGAACGCGCTGCTGCTCGAGAAGAAGATCAAGGAGTACAAGCCGAGCCCGTACTTCACCTGGTCGATCCATCTCGACGGCGACAAGGAGATGCATGACGGCTCGGTCTGCCAGCGCGGCGTCTACGACAAGGCCGTGGCGGCGATTGCCAAGGCGAAGGAGATGGGCTTCCGCGTCACCATCAACTGCACCTTCTTCAACAACTCGTCCTCGGACAAGATCGCCGACTTCTTCGACAGCGTGACCAAGATGGGCATCGACGGCATCACCGTCTCGCCCGGCTACGCCTACGAGCGCGCGCCCGACCAGCAGCACTTCCTGAACCGCAAGGCGACGAAGGACCTGTTCCGTGGCGTGTTCCGCGCCGGCAAGGAGAAGGGCCGCCAGAAGTGGGCGTTCCAGCAGTCGGGCCTGTTCCTCGACTTCCTCGCCGGCAACCAGACCTACCATTGCACGCCCTGGGGCAACCCCACCCGCACCGTGTTCGGCTGGCAGAAGCCCTGCTACCTGCTCGGCGAGGGCTACGCGGCCACGTTCAAGGAGCTGATGGAGGAGACCGACTGGGATTCCTACGGCACCGGCAACTACGAGAAGTGCGCCGACTGCATGGTCCACTCGGGCTACGAGGCCTCCTCGGTGGTCGATTCGGTGCGCAAGCCCTGGAAGCCGCTGATCCACGCCATCCGCGGGATCAAGACCGAGGGCGAGATGGCCCCCGAGGTCAGCCTCGAGAACCAGCGCCCGGCAGAGTTCGTGTTCTCCCGCAACGTCGCCCAGAAGCTCTCCGAGATCAAAGCCTCCGGCGTCGACACCAAGCGCGAAGCCCGCAACCGCACCGCGGCCTGACGGCTCGGCCACGCGCATTCGAGGAGGCCCGCCCGGGAAACCGTGCGGGCCTCCTTCGTTTCGTCGAGGCTCGGTGGAGCGTCGTGCCTTTCGCGACACGGTGCCTGCAGCCGACCCAACGCAGGACAAATATCCTTCCTGCCGTCACCGGGCCGTCACGCCCGATCCCTAGCTGCGGCTCAGCTCGAGTGGCTGGGGGATCCCGCGATGGTGACACGGTACGGCGCGGCGCGAGCCGTGGGCTCATTCGGCGTGGTCGCATTTTTGGCGGGCGCGGCCTCGGCCCAGGCGATCCGCACGCCGAACCTGACGACGGCCGACGGCCCGGTGGCGGTGACGGTCGGCGATGCGACCGTCGTGAACCAGGGTCTCCAGGGCGTCGGCCGGCTGCCGGCCACCACCCGCGACTTCCTCGGCGACACGCTGGGCTCGTTCTCCGCGCTCGCGATCGACCTCGCCAGCTGGCGGCGCTCGGGGGCCACCTACAGCGGCACGCTCTACACGCTGCCCGATCGGGGCTACAACGATCCGAGCGGCGGGCTGTTCTCCGATTACGCCGGCCGGCTGAACCGCTTCAATCTCAGCTTCACGCCCGATCCCGGCGCGGGCCTGCCGCAATCGACCGCCTCCCAGCGGCAGATCGCGATCGTGCCGAACGGCGGCATCGTGCTCACCGACGCCAACGGCCGGCGCTTCAGCGGTCTCGATCCGGCCTCCGGCACCACGACCCAGCTCGGCGCGGTGCTGCCTTCGGCGGCGAGCGAGCCGAGCGCAGGCCGGATCAGCCTCGATGCGGAAGGTCTCGCGCGGCGACTCGACGGCTCCTTCTACGTCAGCGACGAGTACGGGCCGAACATCTATTACTTCAGCGCCGGCGGGCAGCTTCAGGGCGTGCTCGGCGTGCCCGACGCGATCCGGCCGCGCACGGCCGGGGCGCTCGACTTCAACTCGATCAACCCGCCCGACACCGGCCGACGCAACAACCAGGGCTTCGAGGCGCTGTCGCTGGCCCCCGACGGCCGCAGCCTCGTCACCATCCTGCAGAGCGCCACGCTCCAGGATTCCGGCCCGAATCAGCAGCAGCGCAACAACACCCGCATCCTGATCTACGACCTCGCCGGCAGCGCGGTACCGGCCGCGCCCGCGCGCGAATACGTGCTGCAGCTGCCGACCTACCGCGACACCGGCAACGGCGGCGCGCCGAACCGGACGGCGGCACAGAGCGACATGCTGGCCCTCAACGACACCCAGTTCCTCGTGCTCTCGCGCGATTCGAACGGGCTCGGCACCGGCAACACCACGCCGATCGTCTACAAGAGCGTCCTGCTGGTCGACATCGCGCAGGCCACAAACATCGCCGGCACCCCCTACGACGGGGCCACCCCGATCTCGCCGGGGGGCACCCTGCGGCCCGGGGTCCAGCCGGCGCAGACGACCGAGATCGTCAACCTGCTGAACCCGGTCCAGCTCGGGCGCTTCGGCATGTACCTCAACACCAACCCGGCGACCCAGACCACGCTCTCGGAGAAGTTCGAGGCCCTCGGTCTCGTGCCGGTGCTGAGCGAGCGGGCGCCGAACGACTATTTCCTGCTCGTCGGCAACGACAATGACTTCCTCACCCGGCAGGGCAGCATCAACGGTCAGGGCTACGATGCCGGCATCAACAACGATTCGGTGCTGCTCGCCTATCGCTTGACGCTGCCCACCTACGTCGATCCGCTCTCCCTCGCGGTGATGAAGCAGACGGCGCCCGTGGTGCTTCAGGGGCTCGGCGGCGCGACCCTCGGCTTCGCCGCGTCGGCGACACGGGGCGTGCAGGACCACCTCTTCGCCCTGCGCCGCGGCCAGGGCCTCGCCGGGCCCTGGAGCCAGTCCGGCGGCTTGTGGATCGGCGGCGATGTCGTGTTCGCCGACCAGCCGCGCGACGGCGGCCTCGCCCTCGACCGCACCATCGCGCAGGGCAGCGCCGGACTCGATCTTCCGCTGCCCGGAGCTTGGCGCGCGGGCGTCGCCGTCGGCGGCGGCGGCGGGTCGCTCAGCCGCGCCGGCGGCTTCCGGCAGGACCAGAGCGCCTTCACGGTCTCGGCCTATGCCGGCTACTACGGTGCGGACTTCTACGCCCAGGGCATCGTCGGCGGCGCGCCGGAGGTCAGCCTCGACGGGATCCGCCGACCTGCGGCCTACGGGCTCACCGCGTCCGGGCGCAGCTCGGGCAGCGCCTTCGCGATCGACGGCGAGGCGGGCGTGCCGATCCGAGCCGGCGACCTCGGGCTGACGGCGTTCGCAGGCATCACCCACCTGTCCGGCACCGTCGACGGCTTTACGGAGACCGGAGCGGCAGGCAACAACATCGCGTATCGCGACCTCGCCCTGGTTCAAACCACGGTGCGCTTCGGCGGCGAGCTGGCCTATTACGGGCTCGGCGGACTGATCCCGTCGGTGCGCGTGGCGTACAACCTCGCCACGGGTCCGCAAGGCAGCAGCGGCACCGTGCGTCTCGCCAGCGTCCAGAACGGTCTCGCCACCGCCGCCGTGGCCGTGCCGTTCCTGCGCGACGACTTCGTCAGCGCCGGCGCCGGCCTGCAGGGCAGCCTCACCGACACCCTGGGCTGGCGGGTCGATTATCAGGCGGCCATCGGCACCCGCACGGGCGTCGCCCACGGCGTCACCGCGGGACTTCGCTATCAGTGGTAGCAGGCGAGCTGGAGGATCGCGGAAGCCGCACGCTCAGGCGCCGCGGCGATCCTCGTGCGGCGGCACCCCGAGGCTCGGGCCGAGGAGCGTGCGGCAGCGGCTGAGCGCCGTGAAGGCGGCGTTCGAATCGCGCGCGAGGCGGACAAGATCGCCAATCCGGGCCGATCCTCGTGCGAGAGCCGAGAGGACGGCGAGGATGTCGGGCTCGCCATTCGGCTTGAGGGCCTGCGCGGCGAAGGCGGGTAAGGCCCGGTGCGCCGGATCGCAGACTACCCGGATCGCCGCGAACGGCAGACCGTGCCGCTCCGCGAAGGCGGCGGCGACGTGCGATTCCATGTCGACGGCGAGCGCCCGGGTGCGCGCCCGCAGCTCGGCCTTGCCCGGGACGCTCATCACCGCAGCATCGACGCCGGCGAGGTCGCCGGAGCGAACCGTGTCGCCGGGCAGACCGAGGCGCGCGAGCATGGCGGCCGCGACCGCCGGATCGGCCTCGTAGCGCCGGTCCGCCGCGACGATCCCGGCGGCGACCACCACGTCGCCCGGAACGAGGTCCGGATCGAGACCGCCCGCGATGCCGATGCTGACGATCGCGCGGCAGCCAGGCGGGTCCCGCGACGCCAGCAGGGCGGCGAGACGGGCGGGATTTCCGCCGGCGCCCACCGCCTCGACGCCGGGGCCCGAGGCGAGCTGGCGTTCCTTGGCGATGCCCGTGACGGCGAGCACCGGAAGGCTCGACGCGGGGTCGGGCGCATGGAGACCGACCGCGCGGGCAAGGGACGCCGGCTCCACGCGAGTCATGGGTCGACGATCGTGAAGGGTGGCATCCGCGAAGCGATCACCGGCGGTCCGTCCTACAAATTACCCCGACCGCTCGCCGAGCCCGGGGGGGCGCAGGCGGTCCTTCCCGCCCGTGCCCGCTCCGTTCGGATCGCGCAAAGTCGGCCGATCACATCCCGAACGCCACCCGGCGGCTGTTGCCGCGCTTGAGGTTGCGGTAGCGCGCCATCGCCCAGAGCGGGAAGAACTTCGGATAGCCATGGTAGCGCAGGTAGAACACCCGCGGGAAACCGGTCGCGGTGTAGCGCTCCTCGTTCCAGAAGCCGTCGGTTCCTTGCGTGCGCGCCAGGAAGTTGATGCCGCGGGTCACGGCCGGGTCGTCGCATTCCCCGGCGGCCATCAGGGCGAGCAGCGCCCAGGCGGTCTGCGATGCGGTGGAGGAGCCGGCCTCGAACGCCGGATCGATCTTGTAGCTTGACGCGTCCTCGCCCCAGCCGCCATCCGGGTTCTGGATGCGGATCAGCCATTCCACGGCGCGCCGGATCTCGGGCGAGGCGGGATCGACCCCGGCCGCGTTCAGCGCGCACAGCACCGACCACGTGCCGTAGATGAAGTTCATGCCCCAGCGGCCGTACCAGCTGCCGTCCTGCTCCTGGTCGTTGAGCAGGTAGGTCACGCCGCGATCGAGGGCCTTCGACGATTCGCGGGTCTCGCCCAGCTGCGACAGCATCGACACGACGCGGGCGGTCACGTCCGCGGTCGGCGGATCGAGCAGCGCGCCGTGATCCGAGAACGGGATGTGGTTGAGGTACATGTGGTTGTTGTCGGCGTCGAACGCCGCCCAGCCGCCGTCCTTCGACTGCAGGCCCTCGACCCATTCGCGCGCCCGGGCGATCGAGGCGGTGTAGTCCGGCATGTTGGCCACCAGCCCGTGCTGGCGCATGGCACGGTCCATCGCCATCACCACGACGGCGGTGTCGTCGAGGTCCGGGTAGTGGGCGTTGGCGTACTGGAAGGCCCAGCCGCCGGGGCGGACCTTGGGCTTGGCCGCCGCCCAGTCGCCGGCGATGTCGAGCACCTGGCGCGGCAGCAGCCAGTCGAGGCCGGCGCGGGCCTGCCCCTCGGCATCGGTGCCGCCGGCCTCGAGCAGCGCGTGCCCGGCCAGAGCGGTGTCCCAGACCGGCGAGACGCAGGGCTGCACGTAGGCCTCGTGCGCCTTCACCACGACGAGCTTCTCGATCGCGTCGCAGGCGACGCGGACCTGCGGATGGTCCGGGCCGTAGCCCATCGCCTCGTACATCAGCACGGTGTTGACCATGGCCGGGAAGATCGCGCCGAGCCCGTCCTCGCCGTTCAGGCGCTCGCTGACCCAGGCCCGCGCCTTCTCCATCGCCCGCAGGCGGACGCGATGGGGGAAGTAGGCCTCGACCTTCTGCAGCACGCGGTCGATCGCGCCGAAGATCGGCGTCCACGGCCAGGTCGCGTGCGGGCTGCCGGGCCAGCGGCGCACGCTGGACGGCGGCGTCAGGAACAGCTCGCCGATGCCGACGCCGCGCGGGTTCTTCGCCCGCGGCTTGGTCGCCTGCAGCACGAAGAGCGGCACCATCACGCAGCGGGCCCAGTACGACACCTTGTCGAGGTGGAACGGGAACCACTTCGGCAGGAACATCACCTCGACCGGCATCACCGGCACCGCCGACCACGGCACCTCGCCGTAGAGCGCCAGGATGAAGCGGGTGAAGACGTTGGATTGCGCCGCGCCGCCGCGCGACAGGATCGCCTCGCGTGCCCGGCGCATGTGCGGCGCCTCGATGTCGTCGCCGATCATCTTGAGGGCGAAGTAGGCCTTCACCGTGCAGCTCATGTCGAACGGCCCCTCGTGGACGAGGGCCCAGCCGCCATGCTTCTCCTGCGTGCGGCGCAGGTAATTGCCGATCTTCGGCTCCAGGCCCTCGGGGGGGCGGGTGTCGCGGAACTGGTGGAACAGGATGTACTCGGACGGGATCGTGGCGTCGGCCTCGAGCTCGAAGCAGATGTGCCCGTCGGCCTGGGCGAGAGCGGTCAGGGCGCGGGTCGCCCGCGCGACGCCGTGATCGACGTCGTCGAGGGAAATCGCCTGGGTCTTCGGGCGTTGCAGCGCCTCGACCTTGTTTACAGCCTCTCGCATCATCCTCGCCTCAAACGGCCACAACTCTCGATCCGCGCCCGATCGTCCCGGATCGGATCACGGCTCGCCCGTCTCGTCCTGCCTACGCATGGGCCGTACCGGCCCTTCGCCGGTCCGAACGCATGCTCGTCTCGGTCCTGCCTCATGCGGCGCCGCGCGTGCGTGCCGGATCGCACGACAGGGCGAGGGCGGCCGTCTTGCCCGAGCGGATCGACCCCTCGATCGTCGAGGGAAGCCCGGTGGCCGTCCAGTCGCCTGCGAGCACGAGGTTCGACCACGCCGTCTCCGCGCCGGCGCGGCGCGCGGCTTCGGCCGGCGTCGCGGCGAAGGTCGCGCGCTTCTCCTTGACGATCTGCCAGCTTGGCAGTTCCGGGGCAAGGTCGGCCACGGTCGCGATCTCGGCCCAGATCTGCTTGGCCAAGTCTTCGCGCGGCACGTCGAGTAGCCGGTCAGCGCCGCTGATCGTCACCGAATAGCGGTCGGGATAAGCGAACAGCCATTCGGTCAGCGAGTTCACAATGCCGAGGATCAGCGGCGAGCCTGCCTTCGGCACCATCTTGAAATGGGCGTTGACGATCGAGCGGAACGCCTTCGGCGCTGACAGGCCGGGCAGCATCTCGGAGGCGACCCAGGGCGGCAGGGCCAGCACCACCGAATCGTCGGCCGCCACGTCGACCGCCCCGTCGGCGAAGTCGAGCCGCTCGACGCCGGCCGTGCCGAGGACCAACCCGCGCAGGCGCCGGCCGAAGCGGACGGAGGCGTCGCGGGATGCGAGGTACCGCAGCGCCGGGTCGACGAAGGCGTAGGACAGGCCCTTCACCGCGACCAGCGGGCGGCAAGCCGCCCCGCCGGCGCCCAGCGTCTCGCGGAGAATCTTGGCGGCCAGCCCGACATCGCTCTCGGCGACCTCGGTGTTCAGCGCCGCCAGCAGGACCGGATGCCAGAGCCGGTCGTAGAGCGCGCCCTCGCAGGCCATGCTGGCGCCGATCGTCCCGCCGGCGCCGTCCGCCTTGCCGGCTGCCGCCCGCAGGATGCCGAGCGGCGCGAGGTAGTCGCGCGCACGGCTGCCCGGCACGCGGCGCGCCTTGCTCAGCACCCACCACGGCACCCGGCCCGCATTCGGGCGAAGGGTCCAGCGCTCGCCGGTCTTCAGGTCGGCGAACGGGAAGGCGGCCTCGTCCGGGCCGGTCAGCGCGTCGTCCGGCGCGCCGACGCGCTTCAGGAACTCGAGGGCGTCGGCGTTGCCCGACAGCAGCAGGTGATTGCCGTTGTCGAGCTCGAGACCGAGCGTCGGGTCGTAGTACGACCGGCAGCGGCCGCCGGCCTGCTTGGCCGCCTCGTGCACGACGACGCGCGCCCCGCGCTCCGCCAGCGACACCGCGGCCGACAGGCCCGCGAGCCCGGCACCGACGACGTGGACCGTCGCCATCAGACGATCCCGTGCCGAAGCGCCACGGCGACGAGGGCGAGCTTCCTCGGCTTCACCCGCGCCCGCGGCATCGCCCAGCCGCGCTTGAGCAGCGCGACGAGGTAGAGCCGGTAGGCCGCCGCCATCAGACGGGCCGCCTTGGTGGGCTTGCGCGGGCTCTTGGCGATGATCGCCCAGGTCGCGGCGTAATGCGCCTCGGCCTCCGCCGCGAGCGCGGCGCAGACCTCGCCGATGCGCGGATGCGTGATCGCCGCGTGCGGCGTCGGATCGGTCAGGCCGATCGCGGCGAGCCTTTCCCGCGGCAGGTAGAGCCGGCCGCGCTCGGCATCCTCGTCGATGTCGCGCAGGATGTTGGTGAGCTGCAGCGCCCGGCCCTCGTGCCAGGCGAGCTCGATGCCGAGCGCCTCCGGCATGCCGAAGATCCGCACGGACAGGCGCCCGACGGCGCTGGCGACCCGGTCGCAGTAGAGGTCGAGGGTCGCCGCGTCGGGCGCGACGATGTCCTCGAACGCGTCCATCGCCATGCCGTCGATCACGGCGTGGAAGTCTTCCCGCTTGAGGTCGTAGCGCTGCACCGGAACCACGAGGTCGCGCACGCGCGCCGCGGGCCTGCCGGCATAGAGCCCGTCGATGTCGGCGCGCCAGCGGTCAAGCTCGGCCGCGCGCAGGTCGGCCGCGCCGCCGTCGTCGGCGACGTCGTCGACCGCACGGCAGAACGCGTAGACGGCGTACATCGCCTCGCGCCGCTCCTTCGGCAGCAGGCGCATCGCGGTGTAGAACGACGAGCCGGCCGCCGGCAGGGCCGGGGCCTCGTCGGCGGGCAGGGCCGTCGCGGTGGCGGTGACGGTCATGGGTAAGCCTTGCCCTGCGGCGCCGCGCGGACGATGCGGCCTCGGAACGGCCGTCGGGCCAGCGTCGCGCCGATGCCGCCGAGCGCCGTCAACGCGAAACCGGCCTTGCCGTGATGGACCTTCTCCGAGAGCGGATCGCGATCGAGCAGCCCGCGGGCGAGGACGACGGCGAGGCGGTGGATCGCCGCGATCTCCAGCGACAGGCGCAGGTCGTCGATCAGGTCCGGCAGCACCTTGCCCGCGTCGAGCAGGCCCAGCGTCCGCTCGGCCAAGTCGCGGATGACCGCGCGCAATTGCGGCGTCGCCCTGGCGGCTCCCAGCATGGCGACGGTGGCGCCGTGCCGATCGAGCGCGTCCTGCGGGATGTAGACCCGGTCGAGAGTGCGGAAATCCTTGCCGCAATCCTGGAGATGGTTGACGATCTGGAGCGCTGCGCAGATTGCGTCCGAGGCGGCCCAGACCCGGGCGGGATCCTCGCCGTGCACGTCGAGGACGTAGCGGCCGACCGGCATCGCCGAGTAGCGGCAGTAATGGATCAGCTCGTCCCAGTCGGCGTAGCGGTTCTTGCGCGCATCCATCCGGAACGCGTCGAGCAGCTCAAGGGCGTGGCGCGGCGGCAGCCCGCGGGCGGCGAGCTCGCGCTTGAGCGGCTCGGCCTCCGGGTCGGCGGCCCCCGCGCCGGTCAGGGCGTCGGCGAGACCGTCGAGAAGCACGAGCTTGCGCTCGGGCGACAGCGCGGCATGGTCGGCGACGTCGTCGCCGGCGCGGACGAAATCATAGAACGCGAGGATCGCGCCGCGATTCTTCGGATGGATCAGGTGCGAGGCGACGGGGAAGTTCTCGTCGTTCGCGCCCTTGCCCGAGCGCAGCTCCGTGGCGGTGCCGGATGCGCTCATCGCTGGGCTCCCGGCAGGTATCCCGCGCCGCGGAACCAGTCGATCGCGTCGGACAGCCCCTCCCGGTAGGGGCGGGCGGCGTAGCCGAGCTCGGCCCGCGCCTTCGCGTCGGAGAAGAACATCCGGTAGCGCGACATGCGGATGCCGTCGATCGTGGCGAAGGGCTGCCTGCCGGTGATGCGCGCCATCTGCTCGGAGACGAAGGCGATCGGGTAGACCACGGCCCGCGGCAGGTTCACCGTCGGGGGCTTGCGGCCGACCATGCTGGCGATGTCGCCGAGCATCTGCGAGAGCAGCACGTTCTCGCCGCCGAGGATGTACTTCTCGCCGATCCGCCCCCTGCGCAGGGCGAGCAGGTGGCCGGCGGCCACGTCGTCGACGTGGGCGAGGTTGAGGCCGGTGTCGACGAAGGCCGGCATCTTGCCGAGCGCCGCCTCCTGGATGATGCGCCCGGTCGGCGTCGGCTTGACGTCGCGCGGGCCGATCGGCGTCGACGGGTTGACGATCACCGCGGGCAGTCCGCTGCCGGCCACCATCGCGTCGACCACGCGCTCGGCCACGACCTTGCTGCGCTTGTAGGCGCCGATGGCGGTCTCAGGCGTCAGCGGCCGCGTCTCGTCCGAGGGCGTGACGCCGTCGTCCGGCGGCTTGATGGTGGCGACGCTGGACGTATAGACCACGCGCTCGACGCGCGCCTCGAGGGCGGCGCGCATCAGGTTGCGGGTGCCGTCGCGGTTGGTCCGGACGATCTCCTCCATGTCCGGCGCCCAGAGCCGATAGTCGGCGGCGGCGTGGATCAGGTAGCGCTGGCCCCGCATCGCGGCCGCGCAGGCCTCCGGGTCGCGCATGTCGCCCTCGACGACCTCGACGTCGGACCAGGTCAGGTTCGTGCGCGGGCTCGTGGCGCGCACCATGATGCGCACCGGAAATCCGGCGTTGCGGAACACGTCGACCAGGGCCGGCCCGAGAAAGCCGCTCGCGCCGGTGATCAGCACCGGGCCGAGGTCGGAAGAACCGCTTGGGGTCGCCTCTGCCATCACGCTCGAATCGTCACGGGAACGCGGGCGATGCCTTCGTTTTGGGCATCGCACCGCAGCAAGCCGGCTTTTGTCATCGAATGACGTGCACGACAAGGCGATCCGGGCCACAGGCGGCCCGGATCGTGGCGCGCGACGACACCCTCAAGCGAGGCGCAGACGCGAACGCCCTTCCTGACGCTCGGGGAGGATGTCCTCGACCTTCCGGACGATGCTGGCGGCGTCGAGGCCGGCCTCGGCGTACATCTTGTCCGGGCTGTCGTGGTCCTGGTAGCTGTCGGGCAGGGTCATCGTGCGCACCCGCAGCCGCATCGCGTCGAGCACGCCGCGCTCGGTCAGCAGGTGCAGCACCTGCGCCCCGAAGCCGCCGCGCGAG
>NZ_JAKSYR010000084.1:0-29739 GCF_022829705.1 Methylobacterium sp. E-025 | reverse complement strand
GGCCGACCAGTCGGCCTACACCGTGATCGTGGCCCAGCAGATCAACCTCTACGAAGGCCCGAACCTCGTCCTCAACGCGAATTACGGCGCGACGAGCGTGCCGGTGCCGAAGGGCGTCGGCCCGGTCTCCGGCCGGCTGCTCCTGACGCAATGATGACGCCGATGACAGAAACCCGCTCCCCAAAGCACCTTGAAGGCGTTCGCTCGCGATCCAGCCCTTCTTCATTTTAACGAGAAAGCGGCCTAGAAAGCCAAGCCTCGATCCGGGCCGCCAAGCGATCCGCGCGGCTGTAAGGATCAGCTACGAACCAGATAACGCCCGCGAAGGCAGCTGCTCCGGCATAGATCCCCTTTCCGTCGAACAGGATTACGCCCAGCACGAGGCAAACACAGGCAAGGCCAATAGACAGCCATTTGAGGATGGCGGCGATGCGAGCGCGCCGGATCTCCTCTGACCAGCGATTGCGGCTGAATTTCACAGGAACCCGCTTCCCGTGCCCCGTCATTGGCTGGCCGATCGTTCGGCGCCATCCCGCAACGTGACCCGGCACCCCTGCCGCGGCAAGCACCTCCTACGATCCACATCGAAAAATGGCAGGCGTGGGTCGCCGATGGCCTCGGCACCGTCGCGATAGAGGAGCTGCGCGTCACCGGCCCGGAACTGACGGCAGTCGAGCGGGCGGCTGAGTATACTATAGACTAGAATTATTATTCGTCTTGCAGTTGCAATTGACCAGATTTGACTGAATTCTCTATACAAATACATGCTTCAGATAGGAAGTGCGGCGTATTATATATACACCTATCAAATTATTTCCTTGCGAATGCTATTGTGATCTAAAGGCATCACCACAGATTTTATAAAAGTTAGTCACAACACAACCCTTTCAAAGACCCGCTCGTATCAGCATGAAGGGGCAGAATAAAGCGGACTTGCGCCTAGGGGGCAGCGATCCGCTGATTAGGGCGGAAGCGGGCACATGGCACAGCGGACATCGAACGGGCGTGCGCTCCACCGGGCGTACGTGGCCTCGACGGCGCTGGTGGGGATCTCGATCCGGACCACCGAGCGGCCGACGGTGCTGCACCTTCCGACGTCCGCCGGCATCCTGAGTCAGCGGGTCGCCCGCCTCTTGGCGCTCGCCGTTGAACCCGCAGCCGCGTTGCTTGCCCGGTTGAGCGATGGGTCGCCGACGTTCACACGGCGTGTCCAGCCTCCCTCCCGGATCGGACGTCGTCGGCGCTTGGCGGTGGTGGCAGCGGCGATTGCGGGATCAGTCGTCGCGCCATCGCTCATGGTGTCTACGGCTGCTGCCCAGTCGACGACCTTCAATTATACCGGCAGCGCGACGACCTATACGGTTCCATTCTCGGGAATTTTTACCATTACCGGTTACGGTGCCCAGGGCGGAAGCAATAGCTCCGGTAATCCGGGAGGTGCCGGCGCGCAGGCGAGCGGCGTGTTCACCCTTACGGGCAACGACGTGTTAACGGTCGCCGTCGGCGGGGCCGGCACCTATCTAACGTATTCGGGCGGCGGCGGTGGCGGCAGCTTCGTCGTGGCGCCGGGCACGAGCCCGCTGGTCGTCGCCGGTGGCGGCGGCGGCGCAGGTTACAGCTCCAACAATCCCGGTCCCGGCCTGACGACGACGGCCGGCGGGGCTGGTTCGACCCAGAACGGCTACACAGGCGGAGCTGGTGGCACCAACGGGACCGGAGGCGGTTTAGGCTCGGGATCGGAACGTGGCGGTGGCGGTGGCGGCTTCACTTCAAGCGGCAGCACCGGTGGCGGCACTAACAGCGGCAATGGTGGCGGCAGTGGCGGTGCCAGCTTTGCCGCCGGACTTGCGGGCGGCAGCGGCGGCAGTGCAGGGGGCGCCGGTGGCTTCGGCGGCGGCGGCGGTGGTAGCTACGACGGTGGCGGCGGCGGCGGCGGCTATAGCGGCGGCGGCGGCGGCGGCGGCGCGCCAGGGGGTGGCAGCAGCGGCGGTGGCGGTGGCTCCTATGTCGATGCCACCGCTGTTACCAACACCTCCGTCCTGACGGCCGGCGTCCGGACGGGCAATGGTCTCGTCGTCATCTCCGCGAACAACATCACCGGTGCGGGTAACGTCTACCTCGCCAGCAATCTCGACGTAACCTTCAACCCCCGTTTCGAAGGTGGCACGTTTCGGCTTGACCAGCCAGGTACGACCTACGCGCAGAACTTCACCCTCTCTAATGCGACGACCAATACGATCGACCTCGCCGGCAACAGCGCGACTTTCTCCGGCGTCTTCTCCAACGTGGTCGCCGGTACGCCCGGCAATATCGTCGTTGGCAGCAGTGCCGGCGGCGGCACCGTCACGCTGACTGGCGCCAGCACCTATACCGGCACGACCACGATCAACGCAGGTACGCTGACGCTTAACAACGCTGCCGGAACGGCCATCGCAGATACCAGCCGCGTGATATTCGGCAACGCCGCGGGCACGGCGGCGACGCTGCAGGCGATGACCAGTGAGACCATCGGCTCGCTCTCGGGCGGCAACGCCAACAGCACGGTCAACATCGCGGCCGGTACGACGCTGACGGTGGGCGGCGACAACACCGCGGACGGCACCTACGCCGGCACGATCAACGGCAATACAACCGGTGTGCTCGCCAAGATCGGTCTAGGTACGCAGACGCTCACCGGCGCACTCAATAGCGTGACACTGGAGGCGAACGCCGGCACGCTCGTGCTGGGATCGGGTGGCACGCTCACAACAGCCGGTTTGCCCTTCGATGCGGGCAGCAACGCAAACGCCGTCTACGTCGCCGGCGGCGCGACTTTTACTAACAACGGCACGATTACCCCAACGTCATCGGGTGTCGAGGACGGCGTCCGGGTCGACGGCGGAACGGTCAACAACACCGGCACAATCACGGGTCGTAATGGCGGCGCCAGCGGCATCTATGTGAGAACCGGTAGCACGATCTCGAACACAGGCACTATCGTTGGTCAGTACGGCATTTTCTCCGGTAACGGCACGGGTACGGGCGACCTCCTCATCACGGGGAACGGCTCGATTACCGGTATGACCGAGGAGGGTATTCATTCCGACAACGGCCCAGGTAGCGTTACGCTTGGCACCGCAGCGAACCCTCTCGGGCCTGTTGCAGGCGCCTCGAACGGCATCAACGTCACAGTGAGCGGCGCCGGCGCGATCAGCATCGTGGCGGGCGGGGCCATCAGCACCAACTCCGGCCGCGGCATCAGCACGACCCAGAGCGGTACGGGCACTATCAGCATCGACGGGGTGGGCACCGTGACGGGCACGGGGCAGGCAGGCATCTACGTCCGACAGACCGGTGCAGGTCCCGGTATTGGTAACACGGCCATCACTGTCGCCGGCACAGGTGGGACGAGTGGCACGATCGGTATTGATGCAGCGATCACCGGAGCAGGCAATGCTGGGAATGTTCTGATCACCCGTTCGGGAACTGTGACCGCCGGAACGACGGGCATCAACGCGACGACGGCCGGAAGTGGCAATGTGACGGTCGGCACGGCGAGCCTACCGATTGCGGTCGGCAACGTCACTGCGGGCGGTACTGCGATCAACGCGACGGCCAATGCCGGGGCGGTCACCGTCAACACCGGAGGCGGCACGATCCAGAGTGGGGCGGGTGCCACCGCGATCAACGCGACCAACTCTGGCGGGTTGATCACTGTCAACAACGCGGCAGCCTTGCAGCACGCAAACGGTGCGACGGGCGGAACGGCCATCAACGCGATCACGTCCGGTACGGGAGGTATTTCCGTAAGCAATACGGGTGCGATCTCGGTGACGGGTGGCGCCTTTACGAACGCAATCGTTGCCCAGTCGAGCGGAGGCGCCGGCAACGTCACCGTGACGACCTCCGTGAGCGGTACGATCGGGAGTGGAACTGCGCCGCAATCCGGTATCTTCGCCACGGCAACCGGTTCCGGGACCCTGTCCGTTGCTGCCGACGGGTCGATCCTGTCTCGCAACCAGGGTGTGCGCGCCTACTCTCAGGGCGCCGGCACTGGCGCGGTCTCGGTAACGGGCGCTGGCACAATCACAACGACGGCGGCCGGAAGCATCGGCATCGACGCGCAGATTGCCAACGCAGCGAGTGCCGGCACCATCCTTGTGAACCCCACAGGCGCTGTCAGCACGGTCGCCACCGGCGTTCGGGCAATCACGGCAGGCGCGGGTACGGTCACCGTGTCGGCGGGGGCGATCACAACGACGAACGGGTCGGGCGTGGTGGCGACGGGGACGACGGGTGCGGTGGCGGTCACTGCCAACGGCGCCATCGCGGCCGGCGGCGCGGGCAACACCGGCATCTTCTTGACCGGCAACAGCGCAAGCAACACCGCGACGGTGGCGGCCGGCACCACGGTGCAGGGGGCGATCGGCCTGCGGGTGGCGGGCACCGGTACGGCGGGGCTCACCAACAACGGCACCATCGCTACCACGGGTGGCGCCGGCGCCAATGCGGTGCAGATCGATGGCGGCACGCTGGTGATCGGCGACATGCCTGGCACGCTGACCGGTAACATCGGGATCGTGAACGCGGCCGCGAACGGCGGCAACGGCCCGAGCGTGCTGGACCTCACCAACACCGGTGCGATCACGCTCGCCAACACCGTCACCGGCGCGGGCGTGCTCAATCAGAACAGCAGCGGCACGACGATCCTCAATGGCACGAACTCGGCGACCAACGGTCAGTTCACCGGCACGGCCAATGTCAACGCCGGCATCTTGTCGGTGGGCGGGCCCGGTGCGACGGGTGCGGTGTTCGGCGACACGGCCGGCAACGCGGCGGTCGTCAACGTCAACACGGGCGGCACGCTGCACGGCTCGGGCACCATCGCCGGCTCAGTAGTGGTCAACGGCGGCACGGTCTCGGCTGGCAACTCGCCCGGCACGCTGACGGTGGCTGGCAACTACACCCTGAACGCGGCCTCGACCTCGCTGTACGAGCTCGGCGCGCCGGGCTTCGTCGGCGGGGCGAGCAACGACCTGATCAACGTCGGCGGTAACCTGGCGCTCGCTGGCACGCTCAACCTCGTGGCGGCCAGCAACGCGGCGACCGCACCGGTCTCGGGCGCCTACCGGCTGTACAACTACGGCGGCACACTGACGGGCGGGTTCGGCACGGTGACTACGCCGAGCGCCGGCACCTCAGCGCTGGTCTACACCAACATCCCGAACCAGGTGAACGTGCTGCTGACCAACGGCAACCAGTCAGTGCAGTACTTCGACGGCACCGACACCACTGGCGCCACGGCCGGTCCCCAGGGCGGCACCGGCGCGTGGAACGCCACCACCACCAACTGGACGACGCTGCCGGGCGGGCAGGTCAACGACGTCTGGCGCTCGGGCGTCGGGATCTTCGGCACGACGGCCGGCACGGTCACGGTGGCGGGCGCGCAGAACCTGCAGGGGCTGCAGTTCACCGTGGACGGCTTCCAGCTTGCCGGCACCGGCACGCTCAACCTCACCGGCGACCCCTTCACCACGCCGGGCCAGAGCTTCGTCAACGTCGACACGAACGTCGGTGCCACCATCGCCAACGCGCTGACCAGCACGGGCGGAACGATCGGCCTAGTCAAGCTCGGGGCGGGCACGCTGACGCTCACGGGGGCGAGCAGCTACACCGGCGCCACCACGGTGCAGGCGGGTACGCTTGTCATCGCCGGCGGCGGCTCGATCAGCTCGAACGTGGCCAATAACGCGACCTTCGCCAACGCTGGCACGGTGACGGGCAACCTCAGCAACGCCGGCTCGGCCGGCAACACCGGGACGATCACTGGGACGGCGGCCAACACGGGCACGCTGACCAACGCCGGCATGATCGGCGGCGGGCTGACCAACCTGGCCGGCACCACGACCAACACCGGCACCATCGACGGCGGCGCGGCGATCCTGGCCGGGACCTTCACCACCACCGGGATCGTCAACGGCACGCTGAGCAACGCCGGGACGGTGAACGCGCAGGGCCAGATCAACGGCGATGTCGCCAACCAGGCCGGCGGCACGTTCACGGTGACTGGTGGGCTCACCGGCATCGGCCGCCTGACCAACGACGGCACGATCGACCTCGGCGGCAACGACCTGAGCGTCGGCTCGCTCGCCGGCTCCACCGCGGCGGCAACGATCGCCAACGGCGGCACGCTGCAGACGGGCTCGGACGGCACGTCCTCGGCCTACGCCGGGCAGATCACGGGTGCCACGGCGCTGACCAAGCTCGGTGCGGGCACGCTGACCCTGTCGGGCGCCAACGGCTACACCGGCGCGACCGCGATCAACGCCGGGACGCTGCAGGCGGGGGCAACCAACGCGTTCTCGGCGGGTTCCACGGTGACCATCGCGCCCGGGGCGCGGATGGACCTGGCAACCTTCAACCAGACCATCGCCTCGCTCGCCGGCGCGGGCAGCGTGACGCTGGGCTCGGGCATCCTGACCACCGGCGGAAGCAACGCCTCGACCACCTATGCCGGCACGATCTCCGGCACCGGCGGGCTGATCAAGGTCGGGACCGGCACGTTCACGTTGTCCGGGGCCAACACCTACACCGGGACCACCACGGTGTCGGCCGGCACGCTGGCCAACACCGGCTCGCTCGCCGGCCCGGTGGCCAACGCCGCGACGTTTGCCAACAGCGGCAGCGTGGCGGGCGCTCTGACCAACGCGGGCAGCACCAACAACACGGGCAGCCTGAACGGCGGGGTCGCCAACAGCGGCACGCTGACCACCTCCGGCACGATCGCGGGCGGGCTGAGCAACACCGGCACGGTGACGGCGTCGGCCGGGCGCATCGACGGGGCCATCGCCAACAACGCCGGCACGTTCACGGTGACGGGCACGGTCGCAAGCAACGGTACATTCGGCAATGCCGGCGGTGCGACGCTGGCGGTCACGGGCTCGGGCGCCTACGGGATCGCCGGCTTGCTCACCAATGCCGGTAGCCTGACGGTGGCTTCGGGCGGCAGCCTCACGGCGCCGGCCGGGATCGTCAATTCCGGCTCGATCGCGGTGGCGCAGGGTGGCACGATCACGGACGCGCTGGCCAACACCGGCAGCGTGGTCAACGACGGCCGCTACAACGCCGACGTGAGCAACGCCGCCCCAGGCACGATCGCCAACCGCACGACTGGCGTGTGGACCGGCAACCTCACGGCCAACACCGGCAGCGTGAGCAATGCCGGCCTGTGGCAAGGTAACGCCCGCAACGACGCCGGCGGCACGCTGACCAACACCGGCACCTGGACCACGGCCTCCGCGCCGGTCTCCAATGCCGGAACGCTGACCAACACCGGCACGATCAACGGTGGCGTCGCCAACAGCGGCACCTTCGGCAATGCCGGCACGCTGAACGGCGGGCTTTCCAACAGTGTCGGTACCGCGACGAACACCGGTACGATCAACGGCGCGGTGGCGGTGACCGGCGGCAGCCTGGCCACCTCCGGCACGATCAACGGGGCGGTGACGAACGCCGCCGCGATCACCGCGTCGGGCCGGATCGCCGGGGCGGTGACCAATGCGGCGGGCGCGAGCTTCGTCCTCACTGGCCCGCTTGCCGGGGTGACCACGTTCGCCAACAACGGCACGCTCGACCTCGGCAGGACCGCCTTCACCGTCGGCTCGCTCTCGGGCGGCAACGCGGCGGCGATCCTGCGCAACGGCGCGCTCGCCACCAACGGCGACAACAGCTCGACGGCCTACGCCGGCAGTATCGTCGATGGCGGCTCGGCCACCAGCCTGACCAAGCTCGGCACCGGGACGCTGACGCTCACCGGCACCAACACCTACTCGGGCGGCACCACGGTCGGCGCGGGGACACTCATGACGGCAGCCGCCGGGCTCGGTTCGGGTGCCATCACCGACAACGCGGCGCTGGTGATCGATCAGGCCGCCGACGCCACGCTCGGCAACGCCCTGAACGGCACCGGCCGCTTCGTGAAGCAGGGTGCCGGCACGCTGACCTACACCGGCACCGGCACCCTCTCGGGCCCGACCACGGTCGCCACGGGCGGGTTCGTGGTCAACGGCAGCCTCGCCGCCTCACCGGTCACCGTGGCCAACGCTGCGGTCGTCGGGGGCACGGGGACCATCGGCGGCCTGACCGTGCAATCCGGTGCGATCGTCGCGCCGGGGGCCATCACCGCCGCCGGTAGCCTCGGCACGCTGACCGTGAACGGCAACGTTCTGTTTGCCGCCCAGTCGATCTACCGGGTCGATGCCACGGCAGCCGGGCAGTCCGACCGCATCGCGAGCACCGGCACCGCGACGCTGCAGGGCGGCACGGTGCAGGTCACGGCCGGCACGGGGGCCTATGCGCCGAGCACGCGCTACACCATCCTGACGGCGGCCGGCGGCCTGACCGGGCGGTTCGCGGGCGTGACCTCGAACTTTGCCTTCCTGACGCCGTTCCTGACCTACGACGCCAACGACGCCTACCTGCGGCTCGCCCGCAACGACCTGGCCTTCGGCGCCACGGCGCAGACCCGCAACCAGGCCAACGTCGCCGCCGCCGCCCAGGCGCTCGGAGTCGGCACGCCGATCTACGACGCGATCGCGGTGCTCTCGGCCGCGCAGTCCCGCCAGGCGTTCAATGCTCTGTCGGGTGAGGTCTATGCCAGCGCGGTGACGACGATGTTCGAGGGCGCCACGTTCGTGCGCGAGACCATCCTCGATCACCTGCGCTTCGGCGAGAGCAACGGCTTTGCCGGCGGCTTCGGTGCGCCCGGTAGTGTCGGCCAGCGCTTCGCCCCCGGCTCGACCCTGCCGGGGACCTACACCGCCGACCTGCCGGGCCGCGCACCCACGCTCTCGGCGGTGCCGACGCAGCTCGTGGTGCCGGCCTACGCGGTCTGGGGCCAAGCGTTCGGCGCCTTCGGCAACACGGCCTCGAACGGCAACGCCGCCGGGCTGTCGCGCCAGACCAGCGGCTTCGTGCTCGGGGCCGAGACCGCGCTGTCGGGCCTGACGGGGGCCGGGGCGGACCTGTCGGCGTGGCGGGTCGGCGTGGCCGGCGGCTACAGCTTCACCGGGTTCGACGTCACCGGCCGGCTGTCCTCGGGCACGGTGGAGAGCGCCTACGGGGCGGTCTACGCCCGCGGCCCGGTCGGGCCGCTCCAGGTCCGGCTCGGTGCGGCCTATGCCGGCAACGAGCTGGCGGCACGACGGACGGCCGCGTTCCCCGGCTTCTCGCAGAGCCTGTCGGGCAAGGCCGGCGGCGAGACGGTGCAGGGCTTCGCCGAGGTCGGCTACCGCGTCGGCACGGCGACCGGCTACGTCGAGCCGTTCGCGGGTGGCGCGGCGATCCACATCCGCCGCGACGGCCTGACCGAGCAGGGCGGGATCGCGGCGCTGACGGTGGCCGGCCGCGACTACGACATCCAGACCGCCACCGCCGGCCTCCAGGGCCAGCTCGTGCTCGGCGATGCATTCGGGGACAACCGTCCGCTCGTCGCCCGCGGCCTGATCGGCTACCGCCGGGCCTTCGGCGACGTGGTGCCGGCGGCGCTTCTGAGCTTCGGCGCGGGTGGGCCGAGCTTCATCGCCTCGGGCGTGCCGATCGACCGGGACGCGCTGGTGACCTCGGCCGGCCTCGACTGGCAAGTGACCACCGCGGCCACGATCGGGCTGAACTACACCGGCCAGGTCGGCCCCCGCGCCCAGGACCACGGCGTCAAGGGCAACTTCAACGTCCGGTTCTAGGACCGGACCATCAGACCACATGGCGGCCCGCGCATCCCTTTGCGCGGGCCGTTCTCATTCGAAGCAGCCGAGTCCGTCATGCCAGCGATCGTTCCCCGCTTCTTCGCTCTCGGCCTGCTCTGCGCCGCGACTGCCGCGCTGCCGGCGGCCTTCGCGCTCGCGCAGGCCGGCAAGCCGGCGCCTGCCGCCCCGGCCAAGCCCGCCCCGGTGCCGACGGAGCCTGGCAGCACCACGGCGAGCTTCGGCGATTGGGTGCTGCGCTGCCAGCGCAGCGGCGGCGATCGGCCGATGCGGATCTGCGAGGCGGCCCAGACCATGCAGGTGCAGGGGCAGGCTCAGCCGATCGCGCAGATTGCCATCGGCCGAGTGTCGGCGGGCGAGCCGCTGCAGGTCACTGCGATCTTGCCGCCCAACGTCGCGCTGCCGAGCAGCGTGCGGGTGCTGGCCGACGAGAAGGACACGGTGGGCTTCGAGCTGGCCTGGCGGCGCTGCCTGCCCGGCGGCTGCGTGGCGGAGGCGAGCGTGCGCGAGGATGTGCTGCGCCGTTGGCGCGGCTCGGCTGAGCCCGGACGCATCACCTTCAAGAACGCCGCCGGCCAGGACATCGCCATCCCGCTCTCATTCCGTGGGCTGGCCCAGGCCCTCGATGCGCTGGCCAAGGAACCGACGTAGGCTTCGATTTAGAGAAACCCGCTCCCCGAGTGCCCCTTGAACGCGTTCGCCCGCCGAATGTAGCCGACCACTGTGCGCGGATCGCGGTGCCCAGACTGGTCCATGATGCGGGCGAGGTCCGCGCCACGCTCGGCCGCCGACGTTATGTAGCCGGCCCGCAGCGAGTGCGCCCCGAAGGTCGAGGCGTCGAGTCCTGCGGCGGTGCAGTACCGCTTAATGATGTCGGCCACGGCCTGAGTGGTCAGGCGAGGCTCAGGGAGTTCGGTTCCCATATCCTCCGCCGAACCCTCACGCCCTAAGTTCAACTTAGCCTCCCGCACGTTCCCCGACCGCGAGACCGGCCGGAACAGCGGCCCTTCTGTAATCCCGGCCGCATCGAGCCATTCGCGCACCAAGGCAACCGGCCGGATGAAGCGACCGTGCGGGATGGCCTTCTCGAACCCCTGCCCCTCCTGATCGACCTTCGACCGCCGGACCATGACGCGCAGGCCCTCGGTGTCCTCACGGAGGTCCGCCACGTCGAGTGCAACCAGTTCGGACCGGCGAAAGGCGCCCGCGAACCCGAGCGCCAGCAGAGCGCGGTCGCGCTTGCCCGTCATGGTGTCCGGGGTTCGCATCAGGATCGCAGCCATGATGTCGGCGGTGGCGGCGGCCTTCTGGGTCGGTGCCGTGCCGATCCGGCGTCGAATGCCCTTGCTCGCCGCCCGCACGCCCTCGTCGTCGGTCGGGTCCGGCTGGCCGGCGAGCTTGTGCGCGTACCGGATTGCGGCGCATCGCCGGCCGAAGGTGGACGCGGACCGGCCCGCCTCGGCCTCGGCGACGAGGAAGCCCGCCACCGCCTCAGGGGTCGCCGGCAGGGACCGGAAGCCGTACAAGGCGCACCAGTCCTGAAACACCTTTGCGTCCGCCTTGTAGGCGCGGATCGTGGCGTCCGCCTTGCTGGCTTGCTGATAAGCGCGGACGATCGCAGCGGCCTCGGCCGGCAGGGCTTCCAACGGTTGGATGGTTTCGGGCGGTAGGAATTCAGACATTGGCCGTCTCAGGTGGGGCAATGATCTCGCCCGCGGCGAAGGGTGTGCAACTTGTTCCGACACCTAGCTGCGATGCGATCAATCGCCCTGCATCCGTGAGGGCAGCCGACCCGCCGCCCTTCAACACGGTTCGTGAGACCAAGCCTCGGCTCTCCAGGCCCGCCAAAACCCGCGATGGGTTGAAGCATCTCTCGGTCAGCCAAAAGGGCGTAGTGCGTCGCGCTCTGGGTCCGAACCTGGTTCGCCGAAGCGCACGGGTCAGGCTCAAATAGAGCGCTACCTGATCGTCGCCCTCGGTCGCTTTCTTGCGGACCGCGTCTTCGCGGGCGGCGCTCGCCTCCGTCGCAGCGTGATGACGGCGCTGCATGCTTGGAGAGAGGGCGTAGGCACGATCGACAATGGCCCAGACGTAGAAGCGACCGCCCTTGCTGCCGTGCTCATCCTCAAGCGAGGCGAGCGCACTAAGCAAGAGGTGCTGGCCTGTGCCTAAGCCTCGCGACATGCTCCCTCCCCTAAGTGTCGGAACAACTTGGCGCCCACATTGCCCCGGCATGGTTGAGGCTTCCTCGGGAGCGCTCAGACCTCGGCATCGCATCCCCTCCCCGCGCCAAGGGCGTCCGCGATCATGCTGCCGAGCACGTCGTCAGCCCAATCGTGCGGGAGCCGCATGTAGTGGCCCGGCCGGCGGATCATGCCGCAAATGAACCGGTCGCCTTGGCGTTCGAGCGCCTGGCAGGCACCCTCGGCCGGATGACCGGGGATATGGTCGAGCGCCACGCCACAGGCCTGCGTCGCACAGCACCAGCCGCAGCCGTTGCAGGGCAAGCCATAGGCCGGCTTCATTGGCAGCCGAGCGCCTCGCGTGCCGTCGATCAAGTGGATAGGAGCCATCGCCGCGCTTCTCCTTGCCGGCGTCAGGTCCCGGCCATGACCCGACGCGGCAACCCCACACCGTTCGGTGGGGCTGTCGCGAGGATTTCTGGATAGGTCGCATAAAGGGCTGTCAGCAGGTTGCGGAGCGTCGCCTCCTTCGCGTCGTCCCGCACCGGGAGTGCAACGGCCCGTTCGAGCCGATCCATCGCATCGGCCAGGACGAAGCGAACCGCGCCTCGCGCCTCAATGGTCCGCGTCTCTTCAGGTATCGAATTCCCCTATCAGATCGACGGTCGCGGCAGCCTTCGCCGAAGAAGCTTAAACTTTCGAGAACACCACTTATCGAAAGTTATAGTCAATGTTGGCTTGCGGCAAGGCCCACTGGCCGGATTGCTGGCCTGCCCACAGGCAAACAGGTGATGACCATTTAGGGCTTACCGATACCGCCTACCCGCAGGGTGAAGGCGCAGACCACGGCCCCGAGAACCCAACCGAGAGCGGCGCCAATCATGGCCGAGACATCGTAGGTGGGGAACAGCAAGCCGCCTGCGATCCAGCCGCCTAACCACAGTACGCTCCACGCGGCGAGACCGGCGGCCACGGCGAGCTTCTGTCGAGCATCTTTGTTCACGCGATCCGTGACAGGCCGTGTTTCTCGAACAGGAGGTTGATACCCTCTAGCAAGAGATCCTGCTGCTGAGCGTCCGTGTCGGCCGCGAGCCGTTTCAGTTGCCGAAACGCTTCAGGCGAGACGTAGGCCGTCACCACTCGTTTCCCCTCCCGCGTAGTCGCCTTCGGATAGCGGGTCGCCGGCACGGCCTCCCGAGCCATAGCTGGTAGAGATGCAGACGGTGCAGCCTCGGCAATGGTCTCCTGCACAGCCACAGCTGGCTTCGCCCCGAACAGACTTGGCCGCTTCGTCATTTTTGCCCCCTCGCCCTCTTGTTGCCCTGTCCGCTTGCAGGCAAGCCCACTTGCTGACATGCCCACGTAAATAAGGCTGCTATTTCGTCAGCTGCTTTCCCGTCCGGCTCATACTCGGAGGCCGAACGCCCGTCGATCACCGCATAAGAGTAGGCAACGCGCTGATGGATCACCTGCGGGGCTACACGCGAGCCATCAGCTTCCAGGCCACGCCGTGCCTCTTCAACGATCGCGCTTCGCGTTGGGGCTGAAGACAGCACGACCCATGCCGGTTTCTTCGCAATGGTCGCAAGATCGCGCGTCGCTTCGATCGCTTCCAGGTCGAAAGCCGCCGGCCGACAGGGGATCAAGATGAGGTCGGCCGCCCGAGCCGCCGCGAGGGAAGCTCGATCCGCATTCGGGGCTGTATCGATCACTAAGAGGTCGGCACCGTTCGCGCGCGCGGCCTCTACGAGCTGCGGCAGCCGTTCAGCATGGTCGCCGATTACTTCAGGTTCGGGGGCCTGCCGCTTGTCGCCCCACTTCCGGGCCGTGGCTTGCGGGTCCAGATCAACCAGCGCCGTTCGGTAGCCAGCGAGCGTACCGGCAACGGCCATGTGGACGGCGACGGTGGATTTTCCGACGCCGCCCTTTTGGCTGATGATCGCAATTGTCCGCACGCCTGCTCTCCCGCATGCAATCACGCCCGCCTGCCCACAAGCCTACGAGTCGCTCGCCTAGCTGTTTCAGCACACCGGGAGCCGACCTGTCGCGGATAAAAAATGACCGCTTGCCCACAAGCCTGCTCGCCGTCGAGACCACTTGTCTGCATGTCATGTAGATTGAATGGGGCGTGGCGGGTCTGCGCAAGCCGGCTGCGCTTCAATGATAGAGCCGCCCGCCAAACGCTTCAGCAGTTCCAGACGATCCGGGGGGCAGATTTGACTTCAAAGGCCCAGCGGGGTGGGGCCAAGCCGCGGTAGCTGTTGAGACTGGCAGCTTGGCCCCGGTCGATGTGCTCATCCTTGGGAAGGGGCATTTCGACTGAGTAATGATATCAAAGAAATTTGGATCCCAAAAGCGTTATAAAGTTGCCGCACACATTTCGTCACGACCGATTTGTTGAATGCAAAAAAGTGCAGCTTTTTGGTCACAGTTTGTAAAACTTAGCCTCGAACCGACTGAAGAAGCTATTTTTTTGAGCGCTTCTATAAAATAGTGCCGGTGTTGAGATTTGAGCTGAGACCGTAGGGGCGCTTGGCCTGTCGCTGCACAGAACCTGCACCAAGCTGGGTTCGGCATGGTGGGCTGAAGGCTGAGCGGTGGGGGTTCAAGAACCTTGGGAAGGAACGAAAAAATGATGAAGAACTGGCTTGCCGCAGGTGCGGTCGCCCTCACCGTCGGCATGAGCACCACCGTCCAGGCCGCTCCGGTCACGCAGCCAGGCGAGCAGGTCGGTCTCGCTTACGGCCCGCTGCCGGAAGGCGTCTACGCGATCAACACTTTCAGCACCGGCCGCGGCGACGCGCGCAACGCTCCCGACGTCGGCGTCAACGTGCCGATCCTGGTCTGGTCGACCGGCTTCAAGGTCCTCGGCGCGACCATCATGCCGGTGATCGCCGTTCCGTCGGTGTTCGTGAACACGAACAACCCGGCCGGTGTCCGCAACCAGGAAGCGAGCTACTTCTACAATCCCTTCATCGGCAACATTTTCGCCTGGGATCTCGGCAACAAGATCAGCACCGCCTACCTCGTCGGCGCCTACATCGGCGTCGGCGATCGCGGCTCAATCCTCGGCACCAACGGGCTGGCCGCAACACCGGTCCTGCCGCAGCTCGCTTCCACCTCGATCCGCAACACCGGCGCAATCTCGTACACCGGCGACGGCTACAATCTGACCGCGGCCCTGACCCATATTCTCGTCGTAGACGACGCGGCGCGCTTCGGTGGCCAGGTCGGCTCCGCCCTCGGCCCGATCGCGAACGCTGACACTCTCTACCTCGACCTGACGGCGACCAAGACCTTCGGCAAGTTCGAGATTGGCGCCGTGGCCTACGGCTTCACCGACCTCCCAGTGAACCGGAACCGGGCGCTCTATGCCAACTATCGACGGGATGGGACGTTCGCGGCCGGTGGCCTCGTCGGTTACGACTTCGGCGTGTTCAAGGCTCAGGTCTTCGTGACCCGTACGGTTGCCGATGCGAATGTGGGTGGCGCCTTCTCCAACGAGACCCGCGGCTGGTTCCGCATCATCGCGCCGCTCTACACGGCGCAGGCCGCCGCCGCTGCGCCCGTGCCGCTGATGCGCAAGTACTGATCTTAGATACAGATCCATCTGTGACGCCGGCTCCATTCGAGCCGGCGTTTTTGTTTAGCGCCATAACGTCTTGAGGCTTGGTCACCACGGGTAGTGCTCTCGCATCAGCAGCCAGCCGAACCGAGCGGTCTGTCGCAACGTCATCCGCGGCCCAGCCGCGAGGGGGAGCGTCGTCGGCATCAGCGCCTCCCGACAATGTTGAGTAGCGCTACGCCAGCCGCTGCAACGACATTGCCGGAGCCGCACCAGGACAGCGGGGCGAACGGAAGAACGTCAGGCTCGGCCGGCATGTCCTGCAGAACGATCTCAGGCGCCTCGGCCTCCCGGTCCGCATCGCTCCCACGCAGCCATACGACCTGGCTGCCGTGGTGGTTCTCAGGGGCGGCCAGCGAGGGTTCCGCGTCCGCGCCGTCCTCGCTGTCCGTGTCGCCGTCCATGCGGTCAAGGATAGCGAGCAGGTTGTCGGCGGTGTCGAGGGCGGATTGTGCCGCTTCCTCGATCATGCGCCGGGTCTTTGCCGGTGAGGATGCCGGCGGGGTCGCGGGTACGGCCGGGCGGGGCATAAAGGTGAGCAGGTCGCCCATCGGTTAGGCCTCCTTGGGGTTGGGGGAGGCTGTGCGCCCGACAACGATCGCTGTGGAGGCCGCAGCTATGTAGCGGGCTTGAATGACGCCGAGCAGGTTGCTCCACCCCTCGAAACTCGTACGCGCAGCCTCGATCGCGTTGAGCATTGTGACCGGCATATCGGCTTCCCGCTCGCCGGTTTCCTCAAAAAATGAGACAGCCTCGGCTTTCGACATCCGCAGCAGGCGGTCGCCGATGTGCATGGCTAACCTTGCCCTTTTGGTATAACCTCCCCCACCATATAGTCAACCCTAAAAGCGCAAGGTTTCCAAAAAATGGTAATGATGCGGGACCAGTGCCGTGCCGCCCGCGCTCTTTTGGAGTGGACCCAAGACCGTCTTGCGGAAGCCTCGTCCGTATCGAAGAAGACGATCGCCGATTTTGAGGCAGGAAAGCGCACGCCCTACGATCGAACGCTGGCGGATATTCAACGTACGCTTGAGAATGCCGGCCTTGAGTTCATCCCCGAGAACGGGGGAGGGGCCGGCATCCGGTTCCGGGAGCGGAAGATATGACTGCCTCCCCGGAACGCTTGTCCGAGGTCTCACGCCTCGCCGGCCTCCTCGCCGATCAGGTGCTGGACGCGCAGATCATGAGCCGGCCGGTCTCGGACCAGCACATCCGGACGCTGCTCAGCGCCGCCTTCCTCCTGGATGAGTACGGTCTTCCGCTTCCTTCGCTGCTGCAGCAGATCGTTCATGGAGCGAAGCGGGGAGCCGACTGATGCAGTATGCCGAGCACATCGAATGAACCGCTTTATGAGCCGATTGGTAGCGATCGCAGTGGCTGTCGTGCTCATCACCTCGGTTCGGCTGCTTGAGATGGCAGGCCTGGAATACGCGTTCGAGGATTGTGCCGTTGCAGCGTTTGTGGCTGCAGCCGTCGTCGCAGTAGCGGATCTCAAGTCATGACCGCCGACCTTGAACTCATCCCCGACGACGGAGAACAGGTTGGTACCCGGTTCCAAGAGCGGAAGGCGCCGTGAGGGGGCCGGCCCGAAAGGGGGAGCTACTCCCGAGCCTGCATTACATGCTGACCCTGCTGTCCCGAGGACCGGGTTTCTACAGCAAGTCGCTCCGCAAGCTCGTTCAGCTCGAAAAGCGCGGGTACGCCGTGTTGACCGGGGCCATTTCCACCGACGGCTCAAGGGAGTGGGAGATTACCGAGGCTGGTCGCGTCGCATTGCAGGCCTACACCACAAACGAAGCGTCATTCCTAGCGAGACCTACCATCCGGTTCCGAGTGGGGCAGTCACTCTGATGATAGGCCGTTGATCGCTCAAGTGCCTTTGGACCCACCTGATCCATCGGCGTCAGAGCTACCTTCCGATCGGGTCTTGAAGAAGTCGTCAATGGGCTGATCGAGCACCTCTGCGATGCGCCGCAGAAGGCGTAAAGTGCGGACATGATCATTCGCCATGCCTGGCTTGGGCAGCGGCACGACGATAGGGGTCGATCTTCCATCTCCGTCGCGGTCGTCCATCATTCGTTGACCATGCCAGTGACCGTACGGAAACAAATACCCTGGTTGCAGTAAGGCTCAAAGTTGTGAGACGTGTACAAGCTGAGGTTGTGAGGACGGGTTGTGTATGACGCGTATGCTGCCTGAGAGAGGCGTTTGGTCAGCTCCGGTTGCACTGACTGCGCTGAGCATCGGTATGTGGGAGGATGATGTTGAGATCGATCGCATTCGGGGAGATGCGATCATGGCTCGGATCTACGGTCTTTCCGAGGAACGGGCCGCCGCCGGCCTGACGTGGGCTGAGCTGTCTCGGTTCTTCCACCCCGACGATATGCCAGCCGATCCGCTTCCTCATCGCCGCGTGCGCGAAGAGGGTGGATTGTTCGTCTGGGAGCACCGCGTTGTGCCGGAGGCGGGCAACGTTCGCTGGGTTCTCGCTCGTGGACACTTCGATCGCGACTCACAAAGCGGAGTGATGCGCGGTCGTGGCATCCTCATCGATATGACCGATGTGCGCAGGGACGGGCATGCCGACGGGTCTATGGATTTCCTCGCGAAGGATATGGCAGCGCCGCTCCTGGAGCGTATCGCCGACGGGGCTCTGCAGATCCGGGGAATGATAGACGACCTCAACCCTAAAGGGGTCAAGCGGCTGAAGCCGTTGGTTGATGCCCTCCTGCTGGAACTCGGAAGACAGCTTGCAGCGTCGCTGATGCACGAGGCAGTGCCGCCACCGACCGTGAGAAGGCACTGACTGCGCGCAGCCGCGGTCCACATAGCAAAACACGTCGCCCCCATCGGCGCAGATGAACGTTGCATGCCGCCCGCAGTCCGCGGAGCAGCAAAGGGGGCCGGTCCAAGGTAGGCGATGAGCGAAGCTCTCTGCTCTTTGGATCTGCCGACCCGGGGGCAGCATGTAGGTTGGAAGCGCGAGGCGCTTGGTCCGCGCCGGCATGGCAACGGGCGAGCACTCTCCCTCGGTGCTGGCAGCCTCCTGCTCGGCCGGCGTTGACTGGGCTTTGTCGGCCTCTTCCGCTTCAGCCTGCTCGATGATGTCCGCCTGGGGAGCTGCAACCGTCGGGCGGATCGTCCGCACCTCCACGCCCCGGATCGTCCGCCAATCCCAAGCGACATGGCCCCTCAAGCCGGGCTCAGGACCGGCATGCTGGTGACACAGCTGGTACCCGTCCCCCGTGCTCAGATCGGGGGACGAGCCTGCTCCTACAGTCACTGGTGTCGGACCGCTTTCTCGATGGCAGCTGCGATGTCGTGGGGGCTGCCGATCACGTCGATTGGACCGTCATAAGCAATCGCGTTCTCCGGCATGCCGGGTCTCGGCTGGGCGCTCGGCGTCAACACCATCGTCAAGCCACCTGCGGCGTGGATGGCGGCGAGACCGCGTGAGCCGTCATCCAGGGAGCCGGACAGGATCACGCCAATCATCCTGTGCCCGCCATGTGCGGCGACCGAACGGAAGAGCAGGTCCACCGTACGGTTGCCGTGCAGGCGATGCGGATCACCTACGATCGCGCCGAAGCTCTTGGCCGCGAGTGTCAGATGATCGGCCGGTTCGCCGATATAGGCCACCCCATGCTCGAAGCGCTCGCCCTGCGCCGCGATGACGACCGGCAGGTTCGAGTCCCGAGCCAGCACCTCGCGGAGATGGCTGATCCGGTCCCACGGCCTGTGGAGGACGATCAGGACGACTGCGGGCAGGGAAGGCAGCAACGTGTGGAGTAGGACCTTGATGTCGGAAATGCCCTCGGCGCCTGAAGCACCAACGGCGACAAACCAAGGCGTGACGCTGTCGGCGTTCATCTGTGGAGCCTAGCACACCAACGGCCAAATTCACGGCTGCTCATCCTTGCGTCAACGCAGCCATGCGAGCGGCGATCTCTGCGACCGGCAGGCTGGCGTTGCCGGCACTGTGCCGACATCGAGCAGTTGGCCGACGCCCTGTGCGAACGCGGCATTATCAGGGGACGGACAACGATCCGATCATCTCATGCTAGGTCGTACCGACGGGTGGCTGGTCCGCCATTTTCTTGAACACCCGATCCCACCGCTTCGCGCTCTCGATGCGCTGGAAACGAGTGTTGTCACGCGGGGCGGGGGGGCGCCAGCTTCAAGGCAGGTGCCCTCATGTGTGCTGTGAATTCGCGTTCGGTCTCGGACATATCTCTCCTTGGTGTGAAAAGAAACGATATGAGGTCCGAGGTTGATCCTCTCGCGACGTGGCCAGGGGTGCCCGTCAGGACAACCTCAACGGTACGGCGTCACCAGCGATAACCCCCAGTTATCAATAATGACCGAGGGCGTGTTGCGTTGAGGTTGGTTCGACCGCTGCACCCTAGATCGATCTGTGCCCGTTAAGCCTCGCCGCCCTTGGCCGTTCGGCGTACTCACTGAGCAGCAAGGAGAACTCCATCTCCGCCTCACCGTCGGTGATGAACAACGAACTTACAGCTCCGGTTATGAGCTTGCCGCCGTCTTCCTCGCGGACCGTGACGACGCCCCAGTCTCCCGGCGAGACCAGGGCGGTCAGGACGAGTTCAGCCATCTCGGGATCGTCTAGGCCATTTGCGGTGATCCAGTAGGCTGGGTCCGTTATGCGCTCACTCATGTCAGCCCGTCCCGTTGACTTAGCCGTGCCTGCCGGCCGACATGCTATGCCCGGCTACACGCCGCCTCGCCTATTCCCGGCGGTAGAGTACGCTGTTTCGCGGCTGAATGAGTGGCCAGTGACGGGCAATCTGAGCGCACGCGCCGCGAACGGCGCGCACCCGCAAGGTATGATCGGGAGCTACATCGAGCCGTTCGCCGAGGCGAACATCTGCCACAAAGCAGAGGTCGCGATCAGGCGTCCCGAGTGCATCGCCCTGCGCTTCTAGCAACATGTACAGCATCGCAGCCATGTAGCGGCCCATCTCGCGGCGATGTTCGCCCCGACGCTCTCGCGTAGTGTCCAGGCGGCAAGCTGTTGGATCTGGCGCCTTTGCCACTCGAATGATGCCAGCCCCGACGCGGCCTGCGTCACCTCTCACCAGGAAGTGGGGCTTGATCGAGACAGAAACCCCCGCAACTGTGAGCGGGTCTAGCCGTGGGCACGGCTGGATGGGCAGGCCACGTATGCCGATGGCATTCTCGTTCCGCTCAAACATCTCAATTGCTTCGATGCAGCGTCGTGCCTCGTCCTGTTGGCGGGGCCTGATATCTGCATCACCCGCCTTCCGCAGAAGGGCACTCTTTACCTGATCAAGCGTAGCCTTATCCCGGCGGGGGTCGCAGTTGTACGCTGTCAGAGCCTTCAGGGCGTCACCGTTTGCGGTCACCATTGGCGGCCGTGAGAACCGAGAGTCGTGCAGGATGGTTTCTTGACCGTCGGGCCGAAGGATAAGGTACTCGGCGAGAGCCGTGGCAGACATGCGCGGGTCGCGGCGTTCGCGAACCGAGGGATGGAGAGCGGGAGACGAAGACATGGACGACGGACTTTCTGTCCCTGTAGACAATCAGCGCACGCTGTGGCTCACAGAGATCTCTCGCTCTACATATGAAAGCCAAGATCTGCATGAACTTGGCAGCGATAACGGACTATTTGTGGTCTTGGAAGATTGCTCGGAAGGCACATACGACGTACTGGCGAAAGTAGTTTCTATTTTTGCCGGGCAAACGCTCATGGAAATGTTGCTCCGCAAATTGGCCTCAGATCGAGGGCCCGTCCGTGTAGTCCCTGCATAGTTATGGGCGTGGATGTCCGAGTGCACTTACGGGCATGTCGGATCGCGCGATTGGGGCAATCTGATCAAGCTCGGACCCAATTTCGGACATCAGCACCTCGCTCTCGAAGCGAGTTTGCAGATTTAGCCAAAACTGATGGGTGGTGCCGAAATAGCGAGCGAGCCTCAGAGCGGTGTCCGTGCTGATGCCGATCTCTTCACGCGCGATGCGCTCTATACGTGACCGCGGAAGATCAAGCGCCTTCGCCACGGCACCCGCCGACAAGCTCAGTGGCTCCATGAACGACTCGCGCAGGATCTCACCTGGATGGAGAGGCCGCAGAACCTCAAACTCCGTGGCGCTATCGTGCAGCCGACGCAGATCCTCGACGTTCGTGAGGTCATCAGCGGTTCGGGCAAAATCGGTCATCTGTAGGCATCCCATACTTCAGAGCGGCACGAGCAAGCGAAGTACCAGCAGCGATGAGTCGGGGTGGCGAACCGCCCTCAGTGGTAATCAGTGAACTCAACTCGGTCAGGTCCCGGTGGCGTCCACACGAAGCATAACCGGAACTGCTTATTGACGGCGATAGCGTGTTGTCCCGCCCGGTCTTTCGAGAGCGCATGCAGACCGTTGCCCGGTGGCATCGCCAAATCGCTAAGTTGAACAGCCGCATCCAACTCACCGAGCTTGGCCCGAACCCTTCGGAATAGGTCCGGCGGGAAGCCCTTTGGGCATCGGCCTCGGTACACGTCCTCGGTCAGCCTATCGTGGAAGCCTTGGATCATCGCACTTCCTTGTTGCAGCCATTGATACATGTATCAGTTGATGCAACGTGAATGTCAAGTGGCTTGTACCACTCGTTGACGCATGCGATGGAGAGATGTTCCGCGCTGGCTAGGGGGTGTCGTTGACTCGGCAGTCCCGCCCAGCCGACATGCCGTGTCCGGCTATGGCACGCCCCGTGGCGAGTCGTGAGCCGGCATTAGGAGATCGAAGCCGCGAGATAGACCCCTGAAAAGCCAACAGGCCCCCGTCGCCAAACGGGAGCCTGCTGAAATCCTGGGGCTGTGAGGCCCGCGTACCTGCCCCTCACAAGCCATGACCTCCCTCGGGAGTCAAGATGGAACCTGTTTCCGTCAACGGGAAGGCTTTGCCTGGACCCTGGACCGCGGCCTGTGAGGGACCGTGAACGATGGACTATGCCTACGAGATCCGCCGACAGGCGGAAGCGGCTCCGCGCGCCGCGTTGCCTGCGGTCGCGTCCGCATTGTGGAAAGCGTTCGGCGAAGGGCACGTTTCCGAGGTAGAGGCGGAGGCGCTGGCCGCCGTCATCGAGGCGCGGCAGGTTGGTTCGCTAGATCGGGCGGATCAATCCAATGCCGAGATCCCCGGCATTGCTCAGGATCGACAGGGAAGCCCCAGGACAGGCGTAGGCTCTCGGCCGCGCTCGGATGCCTCTATGGCCCGCCGACGGCGCTGGGCGGCCTCCGGGCGGCTTCCTCCAGGTATCGCGGCACGGTTCACACTGGCCGAGCAAGCGGCGCTAGCCGTGGTCGCGGTTGAGGTCTCAAAGCGGGGCGATTGTCGTTTAGCTCTGGATCATATCGCGGCACTGGCAGGCGTGAGCCGCGCAACCGTCCGCAATGCGATCCGGCAAGCCAAGACGCTCGTCCTGGTGACGGTCGAGGAACGGCGGCAGTCCCGGTTCCGCAGTGACACGAACGTGGTCTGCGTCGTCTCGCGGGAATGGACGGCGTGGCTACGGCTGACGCGGAAAGGGGATCGCGAAACGCTCTCCCCTTCATCACAGGGGGGAGGGCGTAAATTCGTGAGTGGCACGAATACTCATGGTTCCTACCCTGTGAATTCAGAGAGTCGGAGATCGCAGAAAGGCTGCCGATGGGCAGCGGGTGGCCCGAGCGACAGAGCTTCATCTGGCATCTAGGAGTCGAGCAGGGCCAACCAAGCTATGCCATGGGGAAGTTAGTATGAGCAGCAACGAAAAAGCGGCCGGGGCGATGCCCGGCCGCTTCATCGCATCATGGTGGTTGGAAGCGCTTAGCGGAGGAGCTGAAGCACGCCCTGCTGCGCGGTGTTGGCCAGAGAGAGGGCCGAGATGCCGAGCGACTGGCGCGTCGCCAAAGCCTGGGAGTTCGCGGCCTCCTCGTTCAGGTCGGCATCGGTGAGCTTGGAGGCGCCGGTGTCGAGCACGTTCTGGAGGTTCTTGGTGAAGTCCTGGCGATTCTGCACCACCGACAGGTTCGAGCCGAAGGTCGAGGCCTGCGAGCGCAGCGTCGTGGATGCGTTCGTCAGGCTGGTGAGCGTCGAGGTCACCGAGCTGTCGAGAAGGAAGTTGCCCTTGCCGTCCGCAGTCGCGCCAGCGTCGCCCGTGATCGCCGTCAGGCTGAGGCCGGTCGAGGTGGCGTCGACACCCTGCACGTCGAGGTTCGAGGTGTCCTTCTCGTTGAACGAGATGTGCAGCTTGTTCGAAGCCGCGCTGCTCGACAGCAGGTTGGTGCCGTTAAAGCTCGAGTCCTTGGCGAGCTGGTCGATCTGCGTCAGCAGGCTGTTGTACTGCTTCGACAGGGAGGCCCGCTCCTTGACACCGGTTACAGTCAGGTTGGAACTCTGTCCGGCGGTGGATGTGGTGCCGTATTGAGGACCCGCGTTCGCGGTGCCGCTGGCAAAGCCGAGGTTGGCCTGATCGGCGGGCGACGAGAACTCGATATCGGCGGTGGCGTTGACGACAATCTTGGTGCCCGTCACGTCCTTGCTGAACGCGTTGCCCGCGCCCTGAGCGCTGACAGCGCTGTTGAGCTTGGTGATGGCCGTGTCGATGGTGTCGCTGGCGGTCAGCGTGGTGTTGACCGCGGTACCGTTCACTTCGAGATTGATAGTGTTGGCAGTAGCAGAGAAGGCGGCGCCAGCCGTTCCGGTGGTGGTGATCTGCGTCGCGAGCGCCTGGTTGGCGGTCGACTTGGCCGAGTCCACGAGCTTCTGGATCGAGGTCAGGCCCTGGTTGGCCGCCTGGATCGTCTGCACACCGTTGGAGATGCTGTCGAGCAGGGTGCCGAGGTCCGAGGAGCGGTTCGACAGGCTCTGCGCGGTGAAGAAGTTGACCGGGTTGTCGAGGGCCGAGGAAACCTTCTTGCCGGTGGAAAGACGGTTCTGCGTCGTCGACGAGAGCGCCGCCGTATCCTGCAGCGAGAGCAGGTTCTGGCGGGTAGCAGCGGTGAGAGAGACGCCGGACATGAGGTGAGATCCATACTTGATCAGAGGACCGGCTTTTTGCCGGCCTCATGAACAAACATGTCGCCACCTACCGACGCGTTAAATCGACCCGTCAAATCGGGCAGGTTGACCATCCAGCGCGTGTTATTGGATCACTATGCCCACGGGAGTTTAAACAACGTTAACAGATCGTGTTGTTGGTCGAGGCGTCTCTAGAATGGAGTTGCCGGCATGGCGCTACGCATCGAACTGAAGCCCGGGGAACGGCTGATCATCAACGGAGCGCTGATCCGGAACGGGGATCGCCGGTCGGTCTTCCTCGTCGAGACGCCGTGCAGGTTCCTGCGCGAGAGCGAGATCATCCGTGAAGCGGACGCCGACACGGCGAGTAAGAAGCTCTGCGTGACCCTACAGGTCATTTATCTCGATGAGAGCGCGGCGGAGGCAGAGAACCTCCTTGTGCTGCAGTCGACCGAGATCCTGAAGGCCATCCCAGGCTCGGCTCCGTATCTCGTGGCGATCCACGACGCGGTCGCGGCCAAGCAGTACCACCTGGCGATCAAGACCGGGCGGAAGCTCGCCGCCTACGAAGATGAGCTGAGTCGGTAGGGGCTGCAAACCGTAATCACTCATCTAGCTGACAAGCTGCGGACCGAAGCAGGTTGTCGTCGCATGACCCGTGAAGCCTCGGGTTGGATGGTCGTGTGAAGGTCGGTGCTGCGGGGAACAGGAACCGCCGACGCCGGCTTATGGCCCGTTCGAAGCCTCGAAGGGGTGGCGGCCCTGCTTGAAGGGGCAAACAGGACCGCCGCAGCGGATCGGGCAGACCTGCTGGCCGCGGATGCGGCGTGGTTCATAGTAGGTCAAACAGGTTGCTGAAGCATGAGCGACGAGAACCCCTTACCGACACAGCGCCGAAATCGCGCTCAAAGCACCATGCCTTTGTGGATCTCTCCTTGATCAAACGTCTCGACAAAGACCGCGCCAATGCCTTCCGAAAGAAGCCTCGTCACAATCGCAGCGTGAGACCCAACCGTAATCGCTTGGCCTAACACCAGGGGCACTTCTAGATGGAGTGCAACGCCCGAGGCGGATAGGTTCAGGATCGTCGCTGGTACTGTCATGCCGTCTGCCAGCCGAACCTCGACCCTTGTTTGGGTTGGTACGATCCGGCGGTTGATCCGAACTGCGTCGAACTCCCGCGCCTGCTGCTTCCCGAGTTCGATGAGGCGACGCACGACCTCCACGGGTGCCGGTGTTTGCCCTATGAGCTTGACCAGAAAGTCGCACACGCCAACCGAGACAACGCGAGCTTGCATCGGCTCGAAGCCGCGGATCTGGCAGGTGATTGCTCGCTCGACCTGCGGCAGCCGAGATGCACGCAGCTTTATACCCGCGGCAGAAAGATCGACCGTGACTGCATGATGCTCAGGGCCCTCGTAAGTATGCCACAGGGCTGGGAGAACGACCGGACAAAGCCGAGCAGGTGGCTTTCGGGACAAGCTCATGGCGCTGCGTTTGACCGTGCTGCTATCGAGGCCGGAACCGGCGCCTCCATTCGCTGCGCAACCTCCTGTGTTGCCGCAAAGCGGGCTACTCGTTGTGCCGTGGCAACGGCCAACGCCTGGAATGCCTCCACTAAGCCCTGCATCTCTCGCGGCTCGGGCCGCCGGCCCGTCTTCGCAGTCAGGAACAGCTTGAGGGTCCGCCAACCACACTTGCTCGCCCGGACAAGGATCAGAAGCGGCTCGTGGCTTTCGGTCTCGTAGGCCTGCAGCGCCGTTCGACTCGGCACACCTGCCAACCGAGCTAGGGCCACGAGGGCTTCGGTCTCATCCCCCCTTTCAAGCCATTCACACACAACGAACTCGCTGAGGTCGGTCTTGCGCGCCTTTGTGGCAACTGCAACCTCGGCCACCAGGAGTGCATCGTCTCTGACCGGTGCTCGCAGCAGGGAAGCTGCTCGGCTGACAGCGTCCGTCGCTGCTGCTTGGCCGTTGAACTCAGCGCCGAGGCTTTGTTGGGCGCGTGCTTGAGCCAGCTCGACGAGGCGTTTGCGATATGCGGGCGGGATGTCGGCACGCTTGGTCAAGCTCGCCTGCAGTACGCTGTCATGGCTCGCACGGGTCACCAACGTGCGATGGCCAACCTCCGAGAAGCGAGCGCCATCATTGTCGGCCACGGAGCGCACGACGTCGCGGTCGCCGCGCGTGACAAGCACGTCGGTGACACGTTCGCTGAGGCTGGTACGGCGCGTGATGGCCATGAGATGCCCTTGACCACGTTGTTCGGCCACAAGGACAAGGTCATTCTCGTCCAGGCGAGTAGAGCGTTCCAGCACCGGGCCAGCTACGACGACCGATGCGTCCAGGGCGAGGTCGCGCACAACGCTGCGAGGGGCGTTGGCGACATCAGCCAGGTGTTCGGCAAGTTCGGCCCGAGCAGTGGTCTCGATGTCCCGCGCTAGCCGAAGAATGACCGCATCGAAGGCTGCAACCTGATCCTCGCTCAGGTCGGCGGCTTGGCCAACGAACAAGCCCGCCACACTACGCAGCATCGTACGACGTCGTTCGGGGTCGCCCCCAACCACCGCGGCTTCAACGTCGGAGACTACAGCTTGCACGCTAGAGCGCATATCAAACCTTGATGCGAAAATTAATGGCATCAGAACGGTTTAAAATAAGCACAGACCGTCTTAATAAGCTGTCAATTCATACAACTAGAAGCCATAAGTGTAGCGACTTCCATCGTAACCGAGAACGCCGAGCTGCGCGCGGCGCTGGCCGAGGCGCAGGAACACCTGGTCGAGACCGCCGTCGATGTTGGCGAGATGCACGCCCGTGTCGAGGTCTGCAGGCTGAAGTGACAGCGTTGCGAACGAAGCGGGATACAATCGCATCCAGTGGCCAACGACGTCCTATAGCTAGGTGCGCATAGGGGCGCTGCTGCTCAACGAAAAAAGGCCACCCCCGAAGGAGCGGCCCGAAGTCTTGGGAGGAAACGTCCAAGAAGGACAGCGGGACCGCGACGCCATCGCCGTCCCGCACTGCGAACCTAGGTCGCTGCGCTGCAGCGAACAACCTGCCAAGCGTTGCATTTTCGGTCTGGCAGACAGTAGCGATCGGAAAACGGCTTGTCCCCAACGTGTGACGCTTTAGACACGGCACGGCGAACCGTTTCGCTCCTAAGCTTCACGCGACGCCTGCCCCACTTCGAGGATCGCAAAATGCCGATCCGGCGAGAGCACCGCTTCTTCTACCCGATCGACTGGCGCGAATTGTCGGCCATGGTCCGGTTTCGGCGCGCTGGCAGCGCCTGCGAGGGCTGCGGACGCCCGCACGGGCGTATCGTCTACCATCTCGGCGATGGGCGCTGGTGGGACGCCGAGGCCGGCGCCTGGCGCGACGGGAAGGGCAAGAGCCTCACCGCGCTGCCGACATTAAACGACCTGACCGTCAGGCTGCGGACCACGCGGGTGGTGCTGGCAACGGCACACCGGGACCATGACACGGCCAACAACGCGGATGCGAACCTGTCCGCGTTCTGCCAGCGCTGCCACGTGAACCACGATCGGCCGGAGCATCAGCGGCGGCGGTGGCGAACGCTGTTTCGGCGCTGTGCGCTGGGGGATCTGTTTCGGGGGCTCTATCCGCCGTGACCCTGACACGTGTGAGCACATCTCAGGGCCCAATGGCCGTGGCCAAACGCACACGTGAATAGATTTGATACTGACGGAAGGAGGCCTCTACTGGACAGCCAGATCAAGCTGGGCATGATCACCCGATGTCACGCTTTGCCTCCCGTCCCCGTCGTGTCCTCGTGATCCCGTGTGATCAGCATAAAGGGTACTTCCGTTGGATCGTATCGACGCGAGACGGGCAACAGGAATGCTCGGCCTACACCTAAGCCACCGCGATCGGTGCTCAGCTTGTTGGTGAGGTGAGAGCACGCGAAATCGACGGGAAAATATGATGTCGCATGCATCACACCTCGCGTGCCCGCTGTGTCGATTGGGGTACAGCGTCGGGCGGCCAAACCTCGTATCTTGAATAGAGTTCGTGACTGAGACCGCGGACGTACCTGCGGCGCGCCCTCACCCGGGGCGCCTTTTTCGTTTGTAGCGTAGGATGTAGGGGGCACCTTATAGGCAGGCCGCGATGCGCAAACCCGGACAGCCAGACAAGGTCCGCGACGCCCTGGTCGTCGTTTGCGGAGGCATCATCGGCGTAGCCTTCGTTGTCAAAGTAAGGCTTATTCCGCCGCATGATCCCGCCGCGGCCATGTTCACGGTGCTAGGTGCCGCCTTGATCGCAACCGCTGCTACGATGCACTTCTCACGTCGGTGATCGGTACCTCTGACCTCCTGAGCCTCGACAACAACACCCGTCTGGGTATCCTACCTCGGCCTACTGGCGCTGCCGACCTCGTTCCTCATCCGCCACCGCCTCCACGGCCGCGATCGCGTTCTCAAGCTCCGCGATCCGCTTCAGCGTACTGTCGGCCGGCATCGTATCGTACTGAGCGGCGTCCATGATGAGATCGCGCTGACGGGCCTTGAGACGGTCCAGGAGGGCTTCGAGCTTGTCCATGGCGCGCTGTAGCGAGGCGTGCCTCCCTCGACAACATGGCACTCGCCAGCAGCTTCAGTGCATGTGGTGTGATGACCCTGCTCCTACCGTGCTCCTTGCCGTGACGCTGCCGTATCTTACCGTGCACGACCGTGGCCTTGCCGCGGAACTGCGATGGCCCTCACTAGGCGGGCCACAAAGGGCCACAGGCGGCCACAACAGGCCCAGCGAAAGCCCACCATCCAAGAGTACCCACACCACACGCACTGAAGCGGGATTACCCCTGCCCCTGGCACTCACGGGTGTTCTGCAGGCGCGTGAGCAGGTTGCCGGACAGGCAGCGCCGGGCCATCTTGGGATGACATCGGCTGCACATGTTTCAGTCCGGAGATCCCCCTCATGGCTCGCCACGCACAATTCGTTCTGTCGCTTGCCTTTGGTGCGGCCATGCTAGCCTCGCCAGCTTTGGCGCTATCCGTCAAGGACTGTTCCGTGAAGTACCAAGCCGCCAAGCAGGCTGGCACGCTGAACGGGCAGAAGTGGAACGACTTCCGGAAGGCTGAGTGCGGGGCACCAGCTGACACGCCCACAACCCCCACCGCGAACCCATTCTCACCGAA
>NZ_JAKSYR010000078.1:0-35434 GCF_022829705.1 Methylobacterium sp. E-025 | reverse complement strand
CCATCCCGCGCAGGATGGTCTGGCCCGACTCCTGGTCGGTGGAGACGCGGAAGGACGGATCCTCCGCCGCGAGCTTGGCGAGCGCGATGCCGAGCTTCTCCTGATCGGCCTTCGACTTCGGCTCGACCGCGATCTCGATGACGGGCTCCGGGAACTCCATCTTCTCGAGGATCACGACCTTGACCGGGTCCGACAGCGTGTCGCCGGTGCGGGTGTCCTTGAGGCCAGCCAGCGCGACGATGTCGCCGGCGAAGGCTTCCTTGACGTCCTCGCGGTTGTTGGCGTGCATCAGAAGCATGCGGCCGACGCGCTCCTTCTTGTCGCGCGAGGAGTTGAGCACGTTGGCGCCCGACTCGATCTTGCCCGAGTACACGCGGCAGAAGGTGATCGTGCCGACGTGGGGATCGTCCATGATCTTGAAGGCGAGCATGGAGAAGGGATCGGTGTCCGTCGGGTGACGGACGATCTCTTCCTCGGTCTTGAAGTCGAGGCCCTTGATCTCGCCGCGGTCGGCGGGAGACGGCAGGTAATCGACGACCGCGTCGAGCAGGGGCTGAACGCCCTTGTTCTTGAACGCCGAGCCGCAGAGCACCGGGTGAAAGGCGCGCAGCTGCACGGCCCGGCGGACGAGCTTGCGAAGGGTCTCCTCGCTCGGCTCGACGCCGTCGAGGTAGGCGGTCATGGCTTCGTCGTCGAGCTCGACGCAGGCCTCGATCATCTTGGTGCGGTACTCGACCGCCTGATCCTTGAGGTCGGCCGGGATCTCTTCCTCGTCGTAGTTGGCGCCGAGCGCCTCACCCGACCAGACGATCGCCTTCATCTTGATCAGGTCGATCACGCCCTTGAAGGTGTTCTCGGCGCCGATCGGCAGCTGCAGGCAGACCGGCTTGCCGGCGACGCGGGTGATGATGTCGGCGACGCACTTGAAGAAGTCGGCGCCGATCTTGTCCATCTTGTTGACGAACACGACGCGCGGGACGTCGTACTTGTCGGCCTGGCGCCAGACGGTCTCGGTCTGGGGCTCGACGCCCTGGTTGCCGTCGAGCACACACACCGCGCCGTCGAGCACGCGGAGGGAGCGCTCCACCTCGATGGTGAAGTCGACGTGGCCGGGCGTGTCGATGATGTTAAGGCGCTTCTCGCGCCAGAAGCACGTCGTCGCGGCCGACGTGATCGTGATGCCGCGCTCCTGCTCCTGCTCCATCCAGTCCATGGTGGCGGCGCCCTCATGGACCTCGCCGATCTTATGAGACTTGCCGGTGTAGTAGAGGATCCGCTCGGTGGTCGTGGTCTTGCCGGCATCAATGTGGGCCATGATGCCGAAGTTGCGGTAGTCCTCGATCGCGTGGGTGCGGGGCATCGGGATCTCTCCGAAAGGGGCGTCGGGCCGCTTACCAGCGGTAGTGCGAGAAGGCGCGGTTGGCTTCCGCCATCCGGTGCGTGTCTTCCCGCTTCTTGACGGCGTTGCCGCGATTGTTCGCGGCATCGAGGAACTCGGCCGAGAGGCGCTCGACCATGGTGCGGTCGTTGCGACCGCGGGCGGCCTGGATCAGCCACCGGATCGCCAGCGCCTGGCGGCGCTCGGTGCGGACCTCGACGGGGACCTGGTAGGTCGCGCCGCCGACGCGCCGGGAGCGCACTTCGATCATCGGGGCGACGTTCTCGAGGGCCGCGCGGAACACCTCGATCGGGTTGGCGCGGGCGCGGTTCTCGACGATCTCGAAGGCGCCGTACACGATCCGCTCGGCGACGGACTTCTTGCCCTCGTACATGATCGAATTCATGAACTTGGTGAGGACGATATCCCCGTACTTCGGATCGGGGATGATCTCACGCTTCTCGGCGGAATGGCGACGGGACATTGCGGAACTTCCGAGGGATAAGGATCTAAGCACCTCGCGCAGGCCGCCTTGAGCCACTCTTGAGGAGCGCCGGCGACATCCTTACGAGGCAGTGGAATGCCGTGTCGGCCGCCCGGGCAAAACGTCCGGACGGGAAGATCTTACTTCGGGCGCTTGGCGCCGTACTTGGAGCGGCGCTGCTTGCGGTTCTTGACGCCCTGTGTGTCGAGCACGCCGCGGAGGATGTGGTAGCGCACGCCCGGAAGGTCCTTCACGCGGCCGCCGCGGATCATCACCACCGAGTGCTCCTGAAGGTTGTGGCCTTCACCCGGGATGTAGCCGATCACCTCGAAGCCGTTGGTGAGGCGGACCTTGGCGACCTTGCGGAGCGCAGAGTTCGGCTTCTTCGGGGTCGTCGTGTAGACGCGGGTGCAGACGCCGCGCTTCTGCGGGCAGGCGTTGAGCGCCGGCACCTTGTTGCGGCTCCGCTGGATCTTCCGCGGCTGCGCGATCAGCTGGTTGATCGTCGGCATCCTGTGCCCTCTTCCTCCGGATCGCGACGAAGCGCGATCCCGTGCGACGTAACGTGGCTCCCTGCGGAGCCGCCCACGAACCTCCCGAAGGAGATCCGCAAAACGAATATGCGCCAGGGGTCGGTGAGGACCCTTGGCGCGCTATCGGCAGAGGAGCACCCCTGTTAAGGCAGGCGCGCTCGTACCTACTGATCTGACGAGAACGTCAGGCGATGTGAGCCTTCGACGGTGGATCGGCGCGTCGTCGACGAGCGGATGAGCGTGATGCTCAGCCTCGTCAGCAGCCCCCGGGCCGTTCGAAGTGGCGCGCTTCTAGCCTCCATCGCCCGAGGGGTCAATGGTTTCCGGCCGATTATCTCGCATCCGACGAGAAGTTAAGGTTTTGTGCGGGACGGTTGCCCGAGGCGATCCGCCTCTGGGTCTCCGTGCCGGCTCACGCGCCCGGCGAGCATGCGAATGTCGTGGTCTGCGTACGGCAGGCCGCGGATCGTGTCGTCGGGCCCGTGCAGACCGGTGGCGGCGTTACCTTCGCGGCGGCTATTCCAGCCGGCGCTCGGGCCCGGGGCGACCAACTCCGCGCCCATCGGGACGCGTTTCCTGATCACGTCGACCTCCCATCGCCCGCGCGAGGCCGGAGCTTGCTCGTCGGGTGGGCGGCCTCGTTAGCGCGGCGCACCGTGCCGGATCGGGGCAGGTCGGGCACGGCCCGCTTCGACAGCGCTCACGGAAGATTAAAGCGATTCGTCGAATTGTCCGCTTCGTCGGGACGGCGCGATGCGCACCCGACCATGCGATGTGGCGACGGTCAGGGTGATGCGTATGGGTAGCGTTTCGAGTGCGGCCGAGAACGTCGTCCCCTTCCGGCGGATCGCCGCCGCGGGCCGGCCTCTGCCGTACGAGGGCGGCGTCCGCGAGGGCCAGGCCCGGCGCCGGTCCGAGCAGCGCGCGCTGATGGATGCGGTCTATGCCACGGGGACGCTCACGGTGGCGGCGGGCGACCGCGAGACCAAGCTGATCGCGTCCCGGCTGCAGGTCTACGGCTTCCTCACCGTCGAGGAGGTCGAGCCGGAAGGCTCGCTGCGCCGCCTGCGTCCCTCGGAGGCGATCCGCGCCCGGGCCGAGCGGCCGTGGCGCCTGTCGAAGCCGGCCTATGCCGGGCTCTCCGTGAGCATCCCGACGATCGACGACTTCCTGTTCGAGCCGGCCGGCTTTTCGGCGTGAGCCTTCGCGCCGTCTGAGCCGAGGCGTCGGCCCGTCCGGCATTCCCCATTCGGGGCTTCATAACGAAGAAGCGCGCCGCCCTCCCGGGCCGGCGCGCTTCTTCGTTTCGGTGTGCCGCTTCGGAGGGGCGGTGCGGACTACGCCTCGCCCTCGTCGAGCTCGTCCTCGGTCGGCTTGGCGTTCTCCAGGATCTTCTCGGCGACGAGTCCCGAATTCTGCCGGATCGACGTCTCGATCTTGCCCGCGATCTCGGGGTTGTCGCGCAGGAACCCCTTGGAGTTCTCGCGGCCCTGGCCGAGCCGCTGGCTGTTGTAGGAGAACCAGGCGCCGGACTTCTCGACGATGCCGGCCTTGACGCCGAGATCGATCAGCTCGCCGACCTTCGACACGCCCTCGCCGAACATGATGTCGAACTCGACCTGCTTGAACGGCGGCGCGACCTTGTTCTTCACGACCTTGACGCGGACCTGGTTGCCGATCGCCTCGTCGCGGTCCTTCAGGGTCGAGATGCGGCGGATGTCGAGACGGACCGATGCGTAGAACTTGAGCGCGTTGCCGCCCGTGGTCGTCTCCGGGCTGCCGTACATCACGCCGATCTTCATCCGTATCTGGTTGATGAAGATTACCATGCACTTCGAGCGCGAGATCGAGCCGGTGAGCTTGCGCAGCGCCTGGCTCATCAGGCGGGCCTGGAGGCCGGGCTGGCTGTCGCCCATCTCGCCCTCGATCTCGGCGCGCGGCGTCAGCGCCGCCACCGAATCGACCACCAGCACGTCGATCGCGCCGGAGCGCACCAGCGTATCGGTGATCTCGAGCGCCTGCTCGCCGGTGTCGGGCTGCGAGATCAGCAGGTCGTCGAGCTGGACGCCGAGCTTGCGCGCGTAGACCGGGTCGAGGGCGTGCTCGGCGTCGACGAAGGCGCAGACGCCGCCCTTCTTCTGGGCCTCGGCGATGGTGTGGAGCGCGAGCGTGGTCTTGCCCGACGATTCCGGCCCGTAGATCTCGATGACGCGGCCGCGCGGCAGGCCGCCGACGCCGAGCGCGATGTCGAGGCCGAGCGACCCGGTGGAGACGGTCTCGACCTCCGCCACCTTGTCGTTCTTGCCGAGCCGCATGATCGAGCCCTTGCCGAAGGCCCGCTCGATCTGGGACAGCGCGGCGTCGATCGCCTTCGCCTTGTCCTTGTCCACCATGCCGGGGGTTTCCACCACTTTCAGTGCGGCCTGAGCCATCGTGCGGCATCCTTATGCAGGGGTTGGGCGCGCATCTCAATGCGCTGGAACCTGCATTTGATGTACCCGTTTTGTTCTCATCGAGCAAGGGCGGAATCGGCTCGCCGAGGAGCCTTTTCCGCGCCTGCCCGCCGCCTCACGGCTCGGCCATCGTCGCCTTCACCGTCTCGACGAGCTGCTTCAGGCTGAAGGGCTTGGGCAGGAAGTTGAAGGTCTCGCCTTCCGGCAGGTTCTTGCGGAAGGCGTCCTCGGCATAGCCGGAGACGAAGATCACCTTGAGCTCCGGCAGGTGCTTGCGGATCTCGCGCAGCAGGGTCGGGCCGTCCATCTCCGGCATCACCACGTCCGAGACGACGAGGTCGATCTGGTGGCCGCCCTCGCGCACGATGTGCAGCGCGTCGATGCCGGAGGCGGCCTCGAGCACGGTGTAGCCGCGGGCCGACAGCGCGCGGCTGTTGACGGCGCGGACCGGATCCTCGTCCTCCACGAGCAGGATCACCCCCTGCCCGGTATGGTCGGCCGAGGGTTTTCGCGGGGGCGCCTTCGGGGCCGGCGGCGCGGGCGGATCGCCGACGAGGACGAAGCTTTCGCCCGGCGCCTGCGCTGCGGTGGCGGGAGCGGACGCGTCGGCCGTCGGGCTCGGCAGCGCCGGCGTCGGCGCCGGCTCGGGCAGCGCCGCCGGCTCGTGGCGCGGCAGGTAGATTCGGAAGTTCGTGCCCTCGCCCACGGTCGACTGCACGTCGATGGTGCCGCCCGACTGCTTGACGATGCCGAACACCGTCGAGAGGCCGAGGCCGGTCCCCTTGCCGATCTCCTTGGTGGTGAAGAACGGCTCGAAGATCTTCTCCATCAGGTCGGCCGGGATGCCCTCGCCGGTGTCGAGCACCTCGATCAGCACGTGGTCGCCGGCCGGCGCGCCGCCGCGCCCGTCGGGCTTCGCCGCGGCGCCCGGGTCGAGCACGTTGGCGGTGCGGATCAGCAGGCGGCCGCCGCCGGGCATCGCGTCGCGGGCGTTGACCGCGAGGTTCACGATCACCTGCTCGAACTGGTTCACGTCGGCCTTCACCGGCCAGATGTCGCGCCCGTGCTTGAGGTCGAGCCCGACCCGCTCGCCGAGCAGGCGCTTCAGCAGCAGCGTCAGCTCCGAGAGCGCCTCCCCGACGTTCATCACCTCCGGGCGCAGCGTCTGGCGGCGGGAGAACGCCAGGAGCTGGCGCACGAGGCCCGCCGCCCGGTTGGCGTTCTGCTTGATCTGCATGATGTCCTGGAAGGCCGGATCGGTCGGCTTGTGGCTCGCGAGCAGCAGGTCCGAGTAGCCGATGATCGCCTGGAGGACGTTGTTGAAGTCGTGCGCGATGCCGCCGGCGAGCTGGCCGACGGTGTCCATCTTCTGGGTCTGGGCGATCTGCTGCTCGAGCTGGCGCTGGGCCGTGGTGTCGAGGGCGTAGAGGATCAGCGGCTCGCGATCGGCCTCCTCCGGCTCCTGGCCCGGAGCGCCCTCCCCGCCGGCGGGGCTGAGCCAGACCCGCGCCGAGCGGTTGGCATTGCCCATCAGCATCACCTCGATCGGCTCGATCTCGGAGAGCCCGCTCGCCGCCTTGGCGAGCGCTGCATCGAGGGCCGGGCGGTCGCGCTCGACCACCGATTCGGCGACGTTCGGCTCCTCGGCGCCGGCGGCCGAATCGGCCACCGCGTGCCGCGGCAGGGTGCCGAACAGGCGCGCGAACGAGGCGTTCGCCCGCGCGATCCGGCCGGAGCGGTCCAGCGTCGCGATCGCGATCGGCGAGTTGTTGAGGAAGCGCGCGAGCCGCACCTCGGCGGCGCGCTGCGGCTCGTCGCTCTCAGCCCCGGCCGAGCGGTTGATGACGAAGGTCCGCGACGCGCCGGGCTTGCCGTCCTTGCCGAAGGCGACGCGGTGATACAGCCGCGCCGGCATCGGGTGGCCGTTGCGGCGGCGCAGGTCGAGGTCGAACCGGTCGGTGCGGACCTCGCCGGGGAGCCCGGCATTCTGGATCAGCGCGTCGGCGGCGGGCGCGATCTCGGAGAGGTGCGGGCCGCCGGGGCCGACGACCGCGAGGTCGTAGCCGAGCCAGGCGGCGAGCGTCGCGTTCATGTAGACGATCGCCCCGGTCGGATCGATCGAAAGGAAGCCGGCGGGCGCGTGGTCGAGGTAGTCGATCGCGTGCTGGAGCTCCTGGAAGACGTTCTCCTGGCGCTCGCGCTCGGCGGTGATGTCGCTGACCGTCCACAGCGAGGCGGCCCGTCCCGGCCGCGGCAGCGGGCGGACCTGGATGCGGTACCAGGCGAAGTCGCGCCCCCTGGCGCTCGCCGCCGGCGGCGGCGACATCCGCACCTCCTCGGCGTGGCTGCGCCCGTCGCGGGCGCCCTGGGACAGGCGGTAGATCGCCTCCGACACCTCCGGCGAGCCGACGAAGATCCGCTCGACCGGGCGCAGCGTCGAGAAGCTGTCGCCGCCCGCGACGTGGAGATAGGCCTCGTTGGCGTAGATCAGCCGGCCGCCCTCCTCGACCACGACGGTCGCCTCGGGGGCGGCGTCGACGATCGCCTTGGTGATGTCGTCGCGCCCGCCCTGCCCGCTGAGCTGGATCGCGCCGATCGCCATCGCGAACAGGAAGAACACGCCGGCCATGGCCAGCAGCGCCAGCAGCCAGATGATCAGCGACTGCGCCTGCTCGTTGGCCACGAACGACAGGCCGATCGCCGCCCCGACCAGCAGCCCGGCGAGGACGAGCAGCAATCCGACCCGCCCGGGCCGTTCCGACCGGTCGATCGAGCCCGAAACCGCGGGCGTGGGTCCACTCAGATCCGCCATCGGGCCTTGAATCCAGAAACGAAGGACCGGTTATGCCTTCACGCCGCCGATCGGCAAGGGCTGTCTTCCGGTCGGTCGCGGCGAAGCCTGACGGAGGAAGGTGGACAAACCGTGCGTACGGACCCGTCAGGCGGCCCGGCGGCGCAGGCGCATCACGAAGCCGATCACCTCGGCGACCGCCTTGTAGTGCTCGGCCGGGATCGCCTCGTCGATGTCTACGGTGGCGTGCAGCGCGCGGGCGAGCGGCGGGTTCTCCAGCACCGGCACGTCGTGCGCCTTGGCCAGCTCGCGGATGCGGAAGGCCAGGGAGTCGACGCCCTTGGCGACGCAGACCGGCGCGCCCATGCCGGCCTCGTAGCGCAGGGCCACCGCGTAGTGGGTCGGGTTGGTGATGATCACCGTGGCGGTCGGCACGGCGGCCATCATCCGCTTCTTCACCCGCTGCATCCGGATCTGCTTCATCCGGCCCTTCACCTCGGGGTTGCCGTCCGATTCCTTCATCTCCTGCTTCATCTCCTCCTTGGACATGCGCAGGCGCTGGCGCCAGCGGTAGCGCTGGTACAGGGCGTCGGCCATCGTGATCACGAGATGGATGGCGAGCACGCCGCCGAGCAGCTTGACGCTGATGCCGAGGATCGCGCTGAGGCAGGCCGCCGGATCGAGGCGGGCGAACACCTCGAGCCGGTCGCGGTCGCGCCACAGCACGGTGCCGACCACCACCCCGACGACCGCCATCTTGGCGAGCCCCTTGCCGAACTGGAACAGCGCCTCGAGCCCGAGGATGCGCTTGGCGCCGGCCATCGGCGAGATCCGCTCGAACTTCGGCCCGAGCGTCTCGGTGGTGAAGACCAGGGGGTGCTGCAGCAGGCCGGCGGCCAGCCCCGCCACCGCGACGAGCCCGACCGGGACCGCGAGCGCCTGGAACCAGATCGTCAGGGTGCGGCCGGCGATCCCCGCCATGGCGTGCGGGTCGTCGGGGACCGCGTGGGCGTTCATCAGGAAGCCGCGCATCTCGGCGAGCAGGCCGCGGGCGATGCCCGGCCCGGCGATCATCAGCGCCAGGGTGAAGGCGGCCAGGATCGCGAAGGTGTTGATCTCGGCGCTGGTCGCGACGTTGCCCTGCTCGATCGCCTGATCAAGCCGCCGCTGGGTCGGCTCCTCGGTCTTGTCTTCCTGCTCGGTCCCCTCGGCCATGGGTCAACGGCTCCCGACCTGGCCGGGGCCGCGGCGGCTGTGCGTCGTCGTGGTCACCGCCCGGCGAACTCGAGCAGGTAGCGGCCGAGGTCGTCCAGGAACACGGTCATCATCACGCCGAGCGAGCCGAACAGGATCAGCATGCCGATCAGCACCGAGGCCGGCACCGCGACGAAGAACACCTGCAGCTGCGGCATCAGCCGCGACAGCACCCCGAGGCCGAGGTTGAACAGGATGCCGAAGGCGATGAACGGCGAGGCGATCTGGACGCCGAGGGTGAACCCGCGGCCGACCGCCTTCAGCGCCAGCGTCGCCGCATCGCCGAAGGCCGGCACCGCCTGCGGCGGCAGCACCGCGTAGCTCCGCGAGATCGCGTCGAGCGCCACGTGGTGCAGGTCGGCCGCGAGGATCAGCGTGATGCCGAGCAGCGACAGGAAGTTGCCGAGCGCCGGCTGCTGGCCGCCCTGCGCCGGGTCGACGGTCATGGCGTAGGACAGGCCGAGCTGCTGCGAGACGATCAAGCCCGCGGTCTGGAGCGCGGCGAGGATCATCCGCACGGTCAGCCCGATCACCAGCCCGACCAGCGTCTCCGAGAACAGCAGGCCGATCAGCCGGGGCGCGCCGATCGCGTCGGGGCCCACCGCCAGCAGCGGCCTCACCATCGGGAACAGCAGCAGCGAGACCAGCAGGGCGAAGGACAGCCGGATGCGCGGCGAGACCGACTGCTCGCCGATGCCCGGCATCAGCATGATCAGCGTGCCGACGCGGGCGAAGGTCAGCAGGTAGGCCGCCGCGATCCCGGGCAGGAGCAGGTTCATGGCGCGTCATAGCAGCCGGCCGCCCGCCCCGTCTCACTGGCCGGCGGCGATGCGCGCGGCGATGCGGGTCATGTAGCCGGCGAGCGCGTCGCCCATGAACGGCAGCATCAGCAGGAGGGCGGCGAAGACCGAGACGATCTTGGGCACGTAGATCAGGGTCTGCTCCTGGATCTGCGTCAGCGCCTGGACCAGCGAGACCACGAGCCCGACGGCGAGCGCCACGAGCATCAGCGGCCCGGCGACCTTGAGGAAGACGAAGATGCCGTCGCGCGCGACGTCGAGGATGGCGAGGCCGGTCATGTGTCCGAGGTCCGATTGCTGACGAAATTCCAAGTCCCCGCGACGGGCGACCGGGTTCAGGCATCTCCGAAGCACCTCGAGACTCGGCCGCCGCCTTTCCCGGGCGCCTTCGGCGAACCCGGGATCCAGAGCCGCCGGCGGTGCCCGAGCTTACCGCCGCGGCGGCTTCCGGATCCCGGGCCCTGCTTCGCAGCCCCGGGATGACGGGGGCGTTGTCGTCGGGCGCCTTTCGGCACCGTCGGATGCGTGAATCCGGTGGCCTGCCGGGGGCGGGAGAAGACGCGCTAGATCTGCATCCGCATGATCTCCTCGTAGGCCGAGATCATCCGGTCGCGCACCGCCACCATGGTCTGCAGGGCGGTCTCGCTCTCGGCCACCGCCGTGACCACGTCGACGACGTTGGCCTTGCCGGCGGCCACCGCCAGGCCCTGCGCGTCGGCCTTGCGGCCGGCATCGCCGACGCCGTCGAGCGCCTGGCCGAGCAGCTGGGTGAAGTCGTTGCCCGCCCCTTGCGTCGGCTGGATCTTCGGCGGCCCCTTGAAGCTGCCGACGTTCTGGACGGCGGCGTAGGCGCCGGCCGCGAAGTTGCTGCTGGCCATGATCGTGTCCCGCCTTCGCCTACTTCAGGATTTCGAGGGTGCGGGAGATCATCCTGCGCGTGGTGGTGACCATGTTGAGGTTCGCCTCGTAGGAGCGCTGGGCCTCGCGCATGTCCATGTTCTCGATCAGGCCGTTGACGTTGGGCATCCGCACCTCGCCCTTCGCGTCGGCGGCCGGGTTGCCGGGATCGTACTTGGTCCGGAACGCGGTCATGTCGCGGCGGACGCGTCCCGCCTCCACGAGGTTGGCGCCGGTCTCGCGGTCGACATGGCTCTTGAAGGTCGGGATCTTGCGCCGGTACGGCTCGCCGGTCGGCGTCTGCGGCGCCGAATCCGCGTTGGCGATGTTCTCGGCGATGATCCGCATCCGGCCGGACTGGGCCTTCAGGCCGGCGGCGGCGATCGAGAGCGACTTCGTGAAATCCATGGCTCAAGCCTCCCCGATCATGTCTCGGCTCGCGATCACTTCTTGCCGATGGCGATCTTCAGGACATCGAGGCTCTTCTGGTACATCGACGCGGCGAGCTGGTAGTCCGACTGGTTGTCGCCGGACTTCATCATCTCGTCCTCGAGGTTGACGCCGTTGCCGCTCGGGCGGATCTCGAACTCGGTGACGCGGCGCGGATCGGCGCCGACGCCGGTGTCGCCCGAGGCGGCGATGTGCCCGACGCTGGTCAGCGTCATCGCGCTCCCGGTCGAGGCGGCGAGGCCGGTCGACCGGTCGAAGCTCGGCTGCGCCAGGTCGCGCGGGCGGAAGCCGGGCATGTCGGCGTTGGCGACGTTCTCGGCCAGGAGCTTCTGGCGCGCCTGATGCCACTGCATCTTGGTCCGGAGCATTCCCAGGAGCGGCATGTCGGTGACGGCCACGAGGGGGCTCCGGATTCGCGCGGCCCGGTCTCCGGCCGCCCGGCAAAATCTGCCGCCCGCTTGGTTAACGCCGGGTTAAGGTTTCCGCCTCCGGGCGCCGCAGCGAAGCTGTTAACGAAGACTTAACGATGATTGCCCGGCGGCGGGCCGGCCGTGATACTGACGGGGCGGTTTTGCGTAGGGCCCTCCCGGGCCCGTGAAGAACGAGAGTATCGTCCGTGCAATGGTTGCAGTCCGTGTTCGGGTCTGACGGCTCTCCGGTCGTGCAGTACGTCACCATCTTCGCCGTGATCTTCGCGGTGCTGACGGTGATCGTGCTGGTTGTGCGCCGGCTCGGCGGCGGCGGTCTCGCCGACGCGAAGCGCGGCGGTCAGCGCGGGCGCCAGCCGCGCCTCGGGATCGTCGACGTGTACGAGCTCGACCGGCAGCGCCAGCTGATCCTGCTGCGGCGCGACAACGTCGAGCATCTGCTGCTCGTCGGCGGCCCGAACGACGTGGTGATCGAGCGCCACATCCAGCGCGGGCAGCAGCGCGATCCGGCCCTGCGCCCCGAGGCGATGGCCGAGCCGCTCGCCGAGGCCGGGCTCGACCCCTTCCCGGGCCTCGAGACGCAGGCCCAGGCGGCGTTCCGACCCGACTTCGCCATGCCAATCGTGCTCGCGCCGACCGTGTCCGGCCCGGGCGGCGCGCTCGCTTCCGTCCCGCCCCTCGACGCGGCGATCCTCGACGAGGCCGAACCCCGCCCGGACCGCGCTCCTAAGCCGCTCACGCCCGACGCGCGCCCGTCCGAGGCGATCGTCACCGGGCCGCGGCCGGACGCGCCGGCGCGGCGCCCGATGCGCCGGACCGCGCCGCCGCTGATCAACCCGCGCCTCGACGTCGCCTCCGAGCGCCCGCGCTCCGAGCCGCCGCCCGAGGAGCCCGCCTTCGCGCCGGCCGCGATCCCGCCGATCCCTCCGTTGCCGCCGGCCGAGCGTCGCCCGGTCGATCCCGCCATCCTCTCGGACATGGCCCGCCAGCTCGAGGCCGCGCTCGCCCGGCCGGCCTCGGCCGTGACCCCGTCGCCGTCGCCGTCGCCGTCGCCGTCGCCGGCCTGGACGGCGCCCGCGCCCGCTCCGAGCCCGGCACCCGCTCCGGCGGCGCCGGCCGCGATCGATCCGATGGCCGCGGCCATGGCGGCGCCGGTCGATGCCCCGGCCGGCGAGCCCGCGGCCGTACAGTCCGCGGAGAAGCCCGCACCCGCACCGGTCCCCGAGCCCGAACCGTTCCTACCCGCTCCGCCGCCGGCCGAGCCGGTTCCTCCGCCGGCGCCGGCCGCACCGGTCGAGCCGCGGGTGCCCCCCAGGGTCGAGCCCGCGCCGCCTCCCCCGCCGAAGGTCGAGACCCCGCCGGCACCCGCTTCGGCGCCTCCGAAGCCCGCCGCCAACCCGTTCTCGGTGGAGGAGATCGAGGCCGAGTTCGCGCGCCTCCTCGGGCGGCCCCTCGACAAGCGGAATTGACCGGGCGCAGGAGCCCGGCCGGCCGACGGTCGCCGTTCACACGCCCTTGCGCAGCGTCTCCGGCATCGCGAGCACCGCGAGGAAGCTGATCACCGCCGTGACCGCCAGGTAGGCGCCGACCCAGGCGATCCCGCCCCAGTCGACCAGGCGCTGGGCCATGTAGGGGGCGCCGGAAGCCCCGACGATGCCGGCGAGGTTGTAGGTCACCGAGGCGCCGGTGTAGCGCACCCGGGTCGGGAACAGCTCCGGCAGCAGGGCGCCCATCGGCCCGAAGATCCAGCCCATCGTGAACAGGCTGAGGCAGAGGAAGGCGAGGACGACCGCGCCCGAGCCGGAGCCGAGCATCGGCCCGAGCAGCCCGCCGAGGCCGAACGCCACCACCATGCCGGCCATCAGCACCGGTCGGCGCCCGAAGCGGTCGGCGTTGGCGCCGGAGAGCGCGATGCCGAGCGCCATGAAGCAGACGGCGATGCACTCGAACAGCAGGAAGGCCGGCCGCGCGTAGCCGAGCGCCGCGGTGCCGTAGCCGAGGGCGAAGACGGTGGAGATGTAGAACACGGCGTAGACCGCCACCATCGCCAGGGTGCCGACGACGAGCGCGTGGCCGTGCCCGGTCACCATCGCGGCGAAGGGCACGCGCTCGGGCTTGGCCTGCGCGAGCGCCGCGTTGAAGGCCGGCGTCTCGCTTAGCTTGAGCCGCACGTAGAGGCCGACGCCGACCAGCGCGGCCGAGGCCAGGAACGGCAGCCGCCAGCCCCAGGACTGGAAGCTGTCCGCGCTCAGGGCGAAGCTGAGCGCCAGGAAGCTGACGTTGGCCAGGATGAAGCCGACCGGCGCGCCGAGCTGCGGGAAGATGCCGTACCAGGCGCGCCGGCCCGCCGGCGCGTTCTCGACCGCGAGCAAGGCCGCGCCGCCCCACTCGCCGCCGAAGCCGATTCCCTGGCCGCAGCGCAGCAGGCACAGCATCGCCGGCGCCCACCAGCCGGCGGTGGCGTAGGTCGGCAGGCAGCCGATCAGCACCGTCGAGACGCCCATGATCAGCAGCGAGGCGACCAGCGTCGCCTTGCGCCCGACCCGGTCGCCGAAATGCCCGAACAGGGCCGCGCCCACCGGCCGCGCCAGGAAGGCGATCGCGAAGGTCGCGAAGGCGCTGAGCTGCTGCACGCCGGGCTCGCCGGGCGGGAAGAAGACCGGGCCGATCACCAGCGCGGTCGCGGTGGCGTAGATGTAGAAATCGAAGAACTCGATCGCCGTGCCGACGAAGCTCGCGGCGAGGACCCGGCGGGCCGACAGGGGGGACGGCGTGGTCTGGAGCATGATCGTTCGCGGTCGCGAGTGTTGACGTGCGCCCCGGTTAGTCGAGCGCGCCGCGTTTGCACAGCATCCCGCCCGCCGAAGCCGCGGCGTTTCGCGAAACGACGCACGATTACGTCACGATCCGTAATCCCGACGCCGGCGCGCGTTTTTTGTGCGCTGCGAAGGGATGTCCCGGGGCGAAAAGCTCAATGCGACGGCAGGTTTGCGCCGAGCCTCGGCCAGTCTTCACTTGCGCTAGCCTGGCACGAAACCTGCTGAGCTGCACCGTCCGTCAATGGAGACGGCACCGCCTCCGCCAGCAACGCCGCTGATGCGATCCGCTCCGCCCCGAAGATCCTTCCGGGCAGCGGGGCGCGTTCGTGCGCGGATCGGCGGGCGCCGGCGTAGTTTTCAAGGTCAGGATCCTGCCGCAGATGCGTAACGACGAGCCGAAATCCACCCTCGACCGGTCCCCCCTCGCCGAAGCGTCCGGCACCGGCACCCGCCGCGGCCTGCTCAAGGGCGCGGCCGGCGCCCTATCGCTCGCCGCCGCCGTGCGCCTCGCCCTGCCGGGGGGCGCCTTCGCGCAGGGCGCGGGCCCCGAGGTCAAGGGGGCCAAGCTCGGCTTCATCGCGCTGACCGACGCCGCCCCGCTCTTCGTCGCCAAGGAGAAGGGCATCTTCGCCAAGTACGGCCTGCCCGACGTCGAGGTGATGAAGCAGGCGTCGTGGGGCACCACCCGCGACAATCTCGTGCTCGGCTCCGAGGGCAACGGCATCGACGGCGCCCACATCCTGACGCCGATGCCCTACCTGATCACGGCCGGCCGGGTGACGCAGAACAACCAGCCGACGCCGATGTACATCATGGCCCGGCTCAACCTGAACGGGCAGTGCATCTCCGTCGGCAAGGAGTACATGCCCGACAAGGTCGCCCTCGACGCCAAGCCCTTCAAGGCGGCCCTGGAGCGGAAGAAGGCCTCGGGCAAGCCGGTCAAGGCGGCGATGACCTTCCCGGGCGGCACCCACGACCTCTGGATCCGCTACTGGCTCGCCGCCGGCGGCATCGACCCCGACAAGGACATCGAGACCATCGTCGTGCCGCCGCCCCAGATGGTGGCGAACATGAAGGTCGGCACGATGGACTGCTTCTGCGTCTGCGAGCCGTGGAACGCGCAGCTCATCACGCAAGGGATCGGCTACACCGCGCTCACCACCGGCGAGTTGTGGAAGGACCATCCGGAGAAGGCCTTCGCCATGCGCGCGGCCTGGGTCGACAAGCACCCGATCGCCGCCAAGGCGCTCCTGATGGCGGTGCTGGAAGCCCAGCAATGGTGCGACAAGCCCGAGAACCGGGACGAGCTCGCCGGCATCGTCGCCAAGCGCCAGTGGATCAACATCGCGGTCACCGACGTGATCGACCGGATGAAGGGCAAGTTCGATTACGGCGACGGCCGCGTCGTCGAGAACAGCCCCCACACCATGAAGTTCTGGGCCGACAACGCCTCGTACCCGTACCAGTCGCACGATTCCTGGTTCCTCACCGAGGACATCCGCTGGGGCAAGTTCGACGCGCAGACCGACACCAAGGCGCTGATCGCCAAGGTGAACCGCGAGGACCTCTGGCGCGACGCGGCCAAGACGCTCGGCGTCTCCGCGATCCCGACCAGCACGTCCCGCGGCAAGGAGACGATGTTCGACGGGAAGGTCTTCGATCCCGAGAACCCCGCCGCCTACCTCGCCAGCCTCGGCATCAAGAAGGTCTCGTGATGGCCGCCACCTCGACGATCGCCGACAAGACCGCCCTCGGCACCGCCGCCCGCGATGCCGCCGCCGTGAAGAGCCGCACGCCCTTCCTCACCGCCAAGCGGGCGAAGGGCCTGGCCGCCAACCTGATCCCGCCGCTCGTGGTGCTCGCGGCCTTCCTGTTGTTCTGGGAGGTCGCGTGCTCGCGGCCCACCGCCGGCCTGCCGCCGCCCTCGCGGGTGGTGACGGAGGCCTGGGACATCATCGCCCACCCGTTCTACGACAACGGCGGCACCGACAAGGGCCTGTTCTGGCACATCTCGGCCAGCCTCCAGCGCGTCGCCTTCGGCTTCGCGCTGGCGGCGATCGTCGGAATCCTGACCGGCACGCTGGTCGGCCAGTCCGACTGGGCGATGCGCGGCCTCGACCCGATCTTCCAGGTGCTGCGCACGATCCCGCCGCTGGCCTGGCTGCCGCTGTCGCTCGCCGCCTTCCGCGACGGGCAGCCCAGCGCGATCTTCGTGATCTTCATCACCTCGATCTGGCCGATCATCATCAACACCGCGGTCGGCATCCGCAACATCCCGCAGGATTACCGCAACGTCGCCGCGGTGATCCGCCTGAACCCGATCGAGTTCTTCATGAAGGTCATGCTGCCGGCGGCGGCCCCGTACATCTTCACCGGGCTTCGCATCGGCGTCGGGCTGTCCTGGCTCGCCATCGTCGCCGCCGAGATGCTGATCGGCGGCGTCGGCATCGGCTTCTTCATCTGGGACGCCTGGAACTCCTCGCACATCAGCGAGATCATCGTGGCGCTGGTCTATGTCGGCGTCATCGGCTTCGTCCTCGACCGGCTGGTGGCGGCGGTCGGCCAGGTCGTCACCCGCGGCACCAGCGCAGCTTGAGGACCGGGACCATGGCCAACCCATCCCATCTCGACCTCTCGCAGGTCGGCATCAGCTTCACCCGCGGCGGCACCACCACCGAGGTGCTGCGCGACGTGAACCTCAAGGTCGCCAAGGGCGAGTTCGTCTCGATCATCGGCCATTCCGGCTGCGGCAAGTCGACGGTGCTCAACATCGTCGCCGGGCTTCTGAAGAGCTCGACCGGCGTCACCCTGCTCGACGGCAAGGAGGTGTCGTCGCCCGGGCCCGAGCGGGCGGTGGTGTTCCAGAACCATTCGCTGCTGCCCTGGCTCACGGTGCGCGAGAACGTGGCGCTCGCCGTCGACAAGGTGCTCGCCAGGACGAAGTCGAAGGCGGAGCGCAAGGCCTGGATCGAGCACAACCTCGCCCTGGTGAACATGGTGCACGCCGCCGACAAGCGGCCGTCCGAGATCTCCGGCGGCATGAAGCAGCGCGTCGGCATCGCCCGGGCGCTCGCCATGGAGCCGACGGTGCTGCTGATGGACGAGCCGTTCGGCGCCCTCGACGCGCTGACCCGCGCCCATCTCCAGGATCAGCTCATGGAGATCCAGGTGCGCCTGCGGAACACGGTGATCATGATCACCCACGACGTGGACGAGGCGGTGCTCCTGTCCGACCGCATCGTGATGATGACCAACGGCCCGTCGGCCACCATCGGCGAGGTGCTGACCGTGCCGATGCCGCGCCCGCGCCGGCGCCTCGAGCTGGTCGAGGACAAGGACTACGTCCATTGCCGCGCGGAGGTGCTGGAATTCCTCTACGCGCGCCACGCCAAGCCGGCTTTGGCCGCCTGAGCGAACGCCGGGCGCGCGCCGGCGCATCCATTGCCAGGGCCGCAAAAAGAAAGGCCGGCGCCCCTCGCGGGAGCGCCGGCCTCGTCGTTCGACCTCGGATCAGCGGCTCTTCTTGTAGAGCTTGCTCGCGATCTCGAAGATCTCCTCGGGCGCGTAGTCGGGGGCGAAGGCACCGTAATTGCCGTCGAGCTCCGGGATCTTGCCGCCCTCGGGGTGGCCGTCGACGATCTCGAGCTGGCCGGGCGGATCACCCGGCAGCGCGACCTCGTCGTTCGACCAGACGCCGGCGGCTTCCACGTAGTCGTTCGGGCTGAAGGTGTAGAGGCGGCGGTGGCTCCCCTCCTGCAGGTACTTCTGGCACTCGGGGATCTTGTCGAGGACGATGTTGGGCGTCGGCAGCATCTTCTCGATCTCGACGCCGGTGAGCTTCTTCAAGGCCAGCGCGTAGGCGTGGGCGTGGACCGAGCCGCGCACCAGCAGGTAGCCGCAGACCTCGCGACCGGTCGGGTCCGTCAGGGTCTCGTAGACGCGCAGCTTGTGCAGGCGGGCGCCGCATTCCAAGTGGAAGTTGTGAAGCAGGTCGATGATCAGGTTACCGGTCGTCGTCACCATGTCCATGTTCCAGGACGCGGCGTTCGAGTTCATCGGCATCGCGCCGCCGCCGTTCGACAGGAAGCTGCCGGCGAGCCGGATGTCCTTCATGTCCTCGAAGGGCGCCTTGGAGATGTCGACGTCCTTGGTGTCGTCGCCGGGGCCGTTGTTCAGCATCGAGACGCCGGTCGAGACCAGCTCGACGTGGCCGAGCTCCTCGGCGAAGATGCTGGAGACCAGGCTGTAGAACGGACGCAGCTTGGACTTGTTGCGGAAATTGAAGCTCTGGAACATGTAGTTCCCGAGGGTGGACATCTCGCCGTACTTGCCGCCGAGCAGCTCCTGCAGGGCCGCAGCGGCGTTCGGATCGGGTCGCTTCGGCTGCGGAAGCTCGGCCTGCAGCTTGTCGATGCGCATGAACATGGGTTGGGATCCTTATCGCCGGAGCGCCGGGACGTGTTGGTGCTACCGCCGAGCGGCGCCCTTGTTCCTGGCGACGGACCGATAGCCGCGCATCGCAACCGCGCGACGGCGAGCCCGGCCCGCGCCGGCGTCCGGACTTTCGGCGGCGTCCGGATCTGCATCCACGGATTGCATAGCGTGGCGGATGCGGTCGCGCGGACGGGCACGGCGCGCCGCCATCCTGCTCGCGGATCGCCGTCTCGCAGACCGGGCCGGACCCGTCGGCGTCACGGCGGCCGAGCCTCCAGCCGCATCGTGCCATCGACGCGGGCGGGAGGCCGGCGCGGGGCCGGCTAAGCGCCGAGCGCGCCGTCGAGGTCCTCGATCAGGTCGGCCGGATCCTCGAGGCCGATCGAGAGGCGGACCACCTCCGGCCCGGCGCCGGCCGCGGTCTTCTGCGCGTCGGTGAGCTGGCGGTGGGTGGTCGAGGCCGGGTGGATCACCAGCGAGCGCGTGTCCCCGATGTTCGCCACGTGAGAGAACAGCTGCAGGTTGCCGACGAGCTTCACGCCGGCATCGTAGCCGTCCTTGAGGCCGATGGTGAAGACCGAGCCGAAGCCGTTCGGCGTGTAGCGCTTGGCGAGCTGATGGTAGCGGTCGGTCTCGAGCCCCGGATAGCTCACCCACGACACCGCCGGGTGGCCCGCCAGGTGCGTCGCGACGGCCATGGCGTTGTCGCAGTGGCGCTGCATCCGCAGCGGCAGGGTCTCGATGCCGTTGAGGATCAGGAAGGCGTTGAACGGCGACAGCGCCGGCCCGAGGTCGCGCAGGCCGAGCACCCGGATGGCGATGGCGAAGCCGAAATTGCCGAAGGTCTCGGCCAGCACCATGCCGGCATATTCCGGGCGCGGCTGGCTCATCATCGGGTAGCGCGCGTCGCCGGCCCAGGGGAAGGTGCCGCCGTCGACCACGAGACCGCCGATCGAGTTGCCGTGGCCGCCCAGGAACTTCGTCGCCGAGTGCACGACGATGTCGGCGCCGTGCTCGAACGGGCGGATCAGGTACGGCGTCGCCATGGTGTTGTCGACGATGAGCGGGATGTTGTGGCGCTTGGCGATCTCCGACAGGGCGGCGATGTCGGTGATGACGCCGCCCGGGTTGGCGATGGATTCGCAGAAGATCGCCTTGGTGCGCGGCGTGATCGCCCGCTCGAACGAGGACGGGTCGTCGGTGTCGGCCCAGACCACGCTCCAGCCGAAGTTCTTGTAGCTGTGGTTGAACTGGTTGATCGAGCCGCCGTAGAGCTTGTTGGCCGCGATGAACTCGTCGCCCGGCTGCATCAGCGCGTGCATCGTCAGGAACTCGGCCGCGTGGCCGGACGACACCGCGACCGCCGCGGTGCCGCCTTCGAGGGCGGCGATGCGCTCCTCCAGCACGGCGTTGGTCGGGTTGGTGATGCGCGAGTAGATGTTGCCGAAGGCCTGCAGCCCGAACAGCGAGGCGGCGTGGTCGACGTCGTCGAACACGAAGCTCGTGGTCTGGTAGATCGGCGTCGCCCGTGCGCCCGTGGCCGCATCGGGGCTCGCGCCCGCGTGGATCGCGAGGGTGTTGAAGCCGGGCAGCCGGTCGGTCGTCATGGGTCTCTCCTCGGCCGGGTCGTTCGGGCACGATCACGTTCGCGCCAGCGCTGGCACGCGGTTTACGCTTCCCCGCCGCGGCGGTGCAAGGCGCCGGCCCCCGTCACGGCACGGCTCGGCCGCCTGTGATGGGGAGGCGCAGCCGCCGGATGCGGGAAGGCGCGCCCGTCCGGGCCGAAGCGCCGCAGCCCTCCGATCCGAGACCGCGCGGTCTCCGACCCTAAAAAAGACCCGATGCTCGTGCTGTCCGGGCACCTTCCCTCGTCGCCCCGCACGGATCGATCCGCTCTATGCTGAAAACCGCCTTCGTTGCCGCGCGCGACCGTCAGCGGCTGTCGGAGATCGCCTCGATCCTGATCGGCTTCGGCGTCAACAAGGTCGTGGACCGGCTCGGGCTGCGCTACATCCCGATCCTTCCGCGCCGCAAGCCGAAGATCGACGTCACCCGCCTGTCGGAGCCCGAGCGCCTGCGCCGCGCGATCGAGGCCCTGGGGCCGACCTTCATCAAGTTCGGCCAGGTGCTCGCCAGCCGTCCCGACCTGCTCTCGCCGATGTGGACCGAGGAGCTGGCCAAGCTCCACAGCCAGGTCTCGCCGGTCTCCTGGGAGACGATCCGCCCGCAGCTGGAGGCCGACCTCGGGGCGCCGCCGCAGGAGATCTTCGCCGAGTTCGACACCAACGCGATCGCCTCGGCCTCGATCGCCCAGGTCTACCGGGCCAAGCTGCATTCGGGCGAGGACGTCATCGTCAAGGTGCTGCGCCCGGGCCTGCGCAAGATCATCGACGCGGACCTGCGCCTGATGGCGCACGGCGCCCGCATCGTCGAGACCGAATGGCCGGACATGGCCCGCTACCAACCGGGCGAGCAGATGCGCCACCTCGCCGCCGGCCTGAACGGCGAGCTCGACCTGATGAACGAGGCGCGCAACTGCGAGTTGCTCGCTTCGCTGTTCTCCGACCGCGACGACATCGTATTCCCGAAGATCCACTGGGAGTGGTGCTGCGAGCGGGTGCTGGTGCAGGAATTCATCCACGGCATTCCCCCGAACGACGAGGCGCGGCTCGCCGCCGCCGGCGTCGACAAGAAGCTGCTCGCCCAGAAGGGGACCGACGCCTTCCTGAAGATGGCTCTGATCGAGGGCGTGTTCCACGCCGATCCGCACCCGGGCAACATGCTGGCGATGTCGGGTAACCGGATCGGATTCATCGATTTCGGCATCATCGGGCGCCTGTCGCAGAAGCGGCGCAACCAGCTGCTCGTGCTGATCGGCGCGATGCTGAAGCAGGACGCCGACGGGCTGATGGCGGTGCTGCTCGACTGGACCGGCTCGAGCAGCCCGGACCTGACCCGGCTGGAAGGTTCGGCGCAGGCCTTCGTCGAGAGCCATTCCTCGATCCCGCTCAACCTCGGGTTGGTGCTCACCGACTTCATGACCATGGCGCGCGAGAACGACCTCGCGATGCCGACCGACCTTGCGATCCTGTTCAAGGGCCTCGTCACCGCCGACGGCGTGATGCGCCACCTCGATCCGAACTTCGACCTGTTCGCCGCCGCCGGCCCGACGGTGCGGGCGAGCATGCAGACGCAGTTCTCGCTGACCGGGCTGAAATCCAAGGCCGAGGCGCTGGGCGTCGGCCTCTACGGCGCCGCCTCGGAGCTGCCGACGCTGATCCACCTGATGCTGGTGCGTCTGAAGCAGGGCCGGGTCACCGTCGAGATCGAGGTGAAGGGCCTCGACAAGGTCACCCGCGGCATCGAGCGGGCGGCGGCCCGCGTCGCGGTGGCGCTGGTAGTCGCCGCCTTCGCCACCCAGCTCGCGCCGCGCCTGATCGACCTCGGGACGCCGGTCTTCGTCACGATCGGCCTGGTCGTGTTCACCCTCGGCGTCGGCTGGCTCGTGCTGCTTGGACGGAAGAAGTGACGTCCTGCGCGACGGCCTAGACTTGTATCCGTTCCGGTCCGGTCGGCTTGACTACAATCGTGCCTTGCAGGCCCGGGCCGATATGCTAGCGTAATTCCGCCCACCGAATCGTGAGGATGCGGGTGGGGCGCGGCTCAGAAGCGGATTCATCCGCCGGTCGCGCGCCGCGTCTCGACATCGCGTCGCCACGCCGCGCGTTTCGCGGGTCGATACGCCGTCGCACGCCTCGCGGACACGCCCGCCGGCGCCGCGCGACGGTCGTCGAAGGGGAGCTTGTGCGATGGACACGGGCGCGAGTTGCAAGATTTCCGCCTTTCAGGCCACGGTCGCCGACCGGCGGCTCTCCGCCCTCGAGGCGGAGAACCACCATCTCCGGGCGTTGCTGAGCGAGGCGAGCCGGCAGGCCGACGCGGAAGCCGAACGCAACGCGCGCCTCGGCCGGATCGTCGTCTCGGAACGCGGCGCCAGCCGCATCGAGGCACGTCGGATCGTCGCCGAGGCGGTGCGGTTGCGCGCCGAGGCCGAGAGCACCGTGGAGCATTGCCGGCGCGACCTGGCGCGCGGTGCCGCCCGCCTCGCCGGCGCCGAGGAGCTGAACGCGCAGCTCGGGGCCAGCGAGGAGTTCAACCGGCGCATCCTCTGGACCACCACCGATTTCGTGAAGGTGCTGGACCTCGACGGCCGCCTGATCACCGTGAGCGAGAACGGGCCCGCGGTCCTGGGCGTCGAGACGTTCGCCGGGCTCGTCGGCCGGGCCTGGATCGACTTCTGGTCCGCCCCCGACAGCCGGGCCGGCATCCGCGACGCCCTCGATGCGGCGCGGGCCGGGCGGCCGTGCCGGTTTCAGGCGGTGCTGAACGCGGGCGCCGCGCCGACCTGGTGGGACATCGCGGTGACGCCGATCGACGACGCCGACGGCCGCCCCGAACGCATCCTCGCGGTGTCGCGCGACATCACCGACCTCAAGCGCAACGAGGCGCGCCAGACCCTGCTCATGCAGGAGCTTGCGCACCGGGTGAAGAACACCCTCGCCCTGGTCCAGGCGGTGGCGACGCAGACCCTGCGCAACGCTCCCTCGCTGGAGGAGGCCGGCCGGGCGCTGGATGCCCGCCTCGTGGCGCTGGCCCAGGCCCACGACGTGCTGGTTCAGGGCGCGTGGTCGAGCGCCTCGCTGTCGGGCCTCGTCGCCGGCGCGGTGGCGCTGCACGGCGACGGGGTGCCCGGCCGCTTCACGGTGAGCGGTCCCGACCTGATGCTCGCCGCCGGCCACGGCCTGACCTTGGCGCTGATGCTGCACGAGCTCGCCACCAACGCCGCCAAGTACGGCGCGCTCTCGACCGGCGCCGGCCGGGTGGCGATCTCCTGGGCGATCGACGAGACGGAGCCGGATGCGCGCCTCCGCTTCCGCTGGGAGGAGATCGGCGGTCCGCCGGTCGCGCCGCCGACGCGGACGGGGTTCGGCACGCGCCTGATCGCCCGGTGCCTGAGCCACGATTTCGGCGGCGCGGTCGCGCTCCGGTTTCCGCCGACCGGGGCGGTGCTGACCCTGGAGGCGCCGCTCGTCTCGGTCGTCGCCGCCTGAGGCACCCCCGCCGGGGATCCGGCGCGACGCCCAGGCGGGCGCCGCCCATTGGCGATCGCCGCCGGGCGTGAGAGAGGTCGCGGCGTGTCCACGCTCCTCGTCTACGTCGCGGCCGGCCTTTGCGAGATCGCCGGCTGCTTTGCCGCCTGGGCCTGGCTCAGGCTCGGGCACTCGCCGCTCTGGCTCCTGCCCGGCGCCCTCGCGCTTGCCGGGTTCGCGCTGCTGCTCACCCGGGTCGAGGCGGAGGCCGCCGGGCGCGCCTACGCCGCCTACGGCGGCATCTACATCGCGCTCTCGCTCGCTTGGCTCTGGCTCGTGGAGGATCGCCCGCCAGACCGCTGGGACCTCTCCGGCGCGATGATCTGTCTCGCCGGCGCCGGCCTCATCCTGTGGGGGCCGAGGCCGGCATGAGTGCGCGCCTTGACGAGGCGGACACCGGGGAATAGGCCCCGGTGCTGGTGTTCAAACACAGTGTCCGCAGGCCTGATGACCGACAGCCCGACAGATCAACCCGTCGTTCTCCTGGTGGAAGACGACGGCCTTCTTCTGATGGAAGCCGCCGACACCCTCGCCGATGCGGGTTTCACGGTTCTCGAAGCGAGCCATGCGGACAAGGCGCTGAAGGTTCTTGAGAATCGCGACGACGTTCAAGTTCTGATGACCGATGTCGACATGCCGCAAGGCTCGATGGACGGTTTCGCGCTGGCCCGCCTCGTGGCCGACCGCTGGCCGGCGATCCCGGTCCTTGTCGTGTCCGGCATGGGCACGCCCGGCCCCTACGACATGCCCGACGGCGCCCGCTTCATCCCGAAGCCCTACGAGCCCAACACCCTGGTCCGGACGCTGCGCTCCTTCATCCACCGCGCGGCCTGAGCCCACGCCCGCAGGCCCGACGGGCCCTGCCCGCGGTTGCCCCTCCCCCGGTCCGCCGTGATAGGGCATGGTCCCGAGGACCGAGTTCGATGACAGACACGCCGAAGACGCCCCGATTCGCCACCCAGGCGATCCATGCCGGTGCCAGCCCCGACCCGGCCACCGGCGCGCGGGCGCAGCCGATCTACTTCACCAACGGCTTCGTGTTCGATTCCACCGAGCAGGCCGCCGATATCTTCAACATGCGCCGCACCGGGTTCTCGTACTCGCGCGGCTCGAACCCCACCGTCGCCGCCCTTGAGCGGCGCGTGGCCGCGCTCGAGGGCGCGAAGGCCGCCATCGCCGTGTCCTCGGGGCAGTCGGCGCTGCTGCTGGTGATGCTGACGCTGATGAAGAGCGGCGACGCCTACGTCGCCTCGCCGCGCCTGTTCGGTGGCTCGCTCGGCCTGATGCGGCGGCTCGACGGGCGCTACGACCTGAAGCCGCTCTTCGCCAAGGGCCTGACGCCGGCCGATTTCGAGGCGGCGATCACGCCGGTGACCCGGGCGATCATCTGCGAGTCGATCGTCAACCCGTGCGCCACGGTGATGGACATCGCCGGCATCGCCGAGGTGGCCCGGCGCCACGGTCTGCCGCTCGTCGTCGACAACACCCTCGCCTCGCCCGCCCTGATCCGACCGATCGAGCACGGCGCCGACATCGTCGTGCACTCGACATCGAAGTTCCTCGGCGGCTCCGGCCAGACCATCGGCGGCGTGATCTGCGACGCCGGCCGGTTCGACTGGACGAGGACCGACCACTACAACCTGATCACCGGCGCATGGCCCGACTACGACGGCCTCGTCATCACCGAGCGCTTCCCCGACAACCCGTTCGCGGTGGCCTGCCGCCTGTTCGGCCTGCGCGACCTCGGCCCCGGCCTCTCGCCGATGAACGCGTTCCTGACGCTGACCGGCATCGAGACCCTGCCGCTCAGGATGGCGCGCCACTGCGCCAACGCACGCACGGTCGCCGCCTACCTCAAGGACCATCCGGCCGTCGCCTGGGTGAGCTATCCGGGCCTGCCCGGCCAGCCCGGCGAGGCGCTGGCGCAGCGCTACGTGCCGCAGGGGCCGGGCTCGATCTTCACCTTCGCCCTGAAGGGCGGCGAGCCGGCCGCGCTGACGTTCATCACCAGCCTGGAGCTGATCTCGCACCTCGTGAACATCGGCGAGATCAAGTCGCTGGCGATCCATCCCGCGACGACGACGCACCGCCAGCTGCCGAAGGACGAGAAGGAGGCGGCCTGCGTCGGCCCCGACACCGTCCGCCTGTCGATCGGCCTGGAGAACGTCGAGGATCTGATCGCGGACATCGCGCAGGCCCTGGCCCAGGTGGGCTGAAGGTCGCCTCGGACGTTGCGGCATGCTCGACCGTGGTCGAGCATGCCGTCGCGAGCCGTCAGACCATGCCGAGCGCCTGCATGTAGAGCTCGAGGATCGCCTCCTCCTCCTGGCGCTCGCTGTGGTCCTTCTTGCGCATGCGCAGGATGGTGCGGACCGCCTTCACGTCGAAGCCGCGGCCCTTCAGCTCGGCCATCACTTCCTTGATGTCGCCGGCGATGCCGCTCTTCTCCTCCTCGAGGCGCTCGATGCGCTCGATGAACGCACGAAGCTCGTCGGCGGCCACGCCCTCGGATGATGACACGTCGCCGGGGGTCGGCATGGCATGCGCGTTCATGGTTCTCTCCTGTCCTGCCCGGTTCGTAGGGGAGTAAACTTACCGGGAGCTTAGCCGGAGCGACCCGCGCAGCCCCGCCGTGGAACGCGTCGCCGCGGCCGTTCGGTGCGGCTCCGCCGTGGACGTTCAGTGCGGCTCCGCCGCGGATTTGGCGAAGGCGGCCTGCTGCTCGGGGCTGGCCTCGGTCTGGTACTTCGCCTTCCATTCGGAGAACGGCATCCCGTAGACCCGCTCGCGGGCCTCGTCCTTGGTCAGGCCGAGCCCTTCGGCGTCGGCCGCATCCTTCATCCAGTTCGACAGGCAGTTCCGGCAGAAGCCGGCGAGGTTCATCATGTCGATGTTCTGGACGTCGGTGCGCGCCTGGAGATGCGCCACCAGGCGCCGGTAGACCGCCGCCTCGAGCTCGGTCTGCGTCTTCGGATCGATCTCGGTCATCGGCCTCTCGCGCTGTTCGTAAATGATCCGCTGGAGGTCGGCGCGGGGCGTGCCCGAGTCAAGCGTGCCCGCGTCAAGCGCGACCCTTCATCAGCGGGCGGAGAAGCCCGGCGAAGCGCGCGGCCCATTCGCCCTGCCCGGCCTCGGCGGCGATCAGGTCCTGGCGGATCTCGACCAGCGCATTGGCCAGCCCCCGCGCGGTGGCGTGCCGGTCGATCGTGTCGCCGGGCAGGCCGCCGCCGTAGGGCTCGTTGTCGCCCACCGTCAGCCCGGCGGGGTCGGCGCGCAGGCCCGCGATCAAGGGCGCGCTGAGGCGCTCGTCCCGGTCGTAGAGGATGCCGACCTCCCAGGGCCGGGGGACGCCGCGCCAGAACGGGGTGAAGCTGTGCATCGTCAGGAGCATCGGCGGGCCGGCCGCGGCGTCGGCCGCCGCCACCGCGGCATCGATCGCCCGGTCGAACGGATCGTAGAAGCGGGCGATGCGCGCCTGCTTGCCGGCCTCGTCGATCCGCGCGTTGCCGGGCACCACCGCCCCGTCCGAGAGCCGCATCACCAGCGTCGGGTCGGCCCGGCCGCGGTTCGGGTCGATGATCAGCCGCGAGAAGTCGGTGAGGATCGCCGGCGCGCCGAGCAGCGCCGCGAGCCGCCGGGTCACGCCCGCCGCCCCGATGTCGTAGGCGATGTGGCGCCGGAACTCGCCCTCGGGCAGCCCGAGCTCGATGTCGTCGGGCACGTGGTTCGAGGCGTGGTCGCAGGCCAGGATCAGCCCGCAGGCGGGATCGCCCGGGATCGTCTCGACCGGGTGGGGCGGGTGTCGCGCGAGGCTCTGGGACAGGGGCACGGGTCCGGTTCGGTTCGCGGAGGCTGGGAGGTCTTGCCGTCACGGCAAGGCTCGGGCAGAGCACGTATCAAGGATCGTGCGCTCACGGCAAGAAACGGCCACGGCAAGAAACAGGCCCGTCGCCCAAAGAGCCCGTCGCCCCTGCCCGCACCCGCGGGTCGCGAAGGCGAGGACCGCACGAACGAGGAAACGACGCGCGAGACCCTGACCGATGACGCCTGAGATCGACCCCGCCACGCGCGCCCTGCGGACCCTGCTCGACGGCTTCCTCGCCGCGGCGATCGAGGCCGCCCACCCCGATACCTGCCTGCCGGCGCACCTGCCGCCGCCGACCCCGGGCCGGCTGATCATCCTCGGCGCCGGCAAGGCGGGGGGAAGCATGGCGGCGGTCGCCAGCCGGTTCTACCGCGAGCAGCACGGGCTCGGCGACGACCGCATCGTCGGCCTTGCCGTCGCCCGCCACGGTTACGGGCAGGACGCGCCCGGCATCCGCATGGTCGAGGCCGGCCATCCCGTACCGGACGAGGCCGGCATCGACGCGACCCGGGAGGCGCTGGCGCTCGCCACCGCCGCCGGCCCCGACGACGAGGTGCTGGTTCTGCTCTCGGGCGGCGGCTCGGCCAACTGGATCGCGCCGGCTGGCGACCTGACGCTGCCCGAGAAGCAGGCGATCACCCGCGCGATGCTGCGCTCGGGCGCGCCGATCGGCGAGATCAACACCGTGCGCAAGCACCTCTCGCGCATCAAGGGCGGCCGCCTCGCGGTGGCCGCGCGCAACGCCCGCTCGATCCTGACGCTGGCGATCTCCGACGTGCCGTTCGACGACCCCGCGGTGATCGCCTCCGGCCCGACCGTGCCCGACCCGTCGACGCTCGCCGACGCCCGCGCGATCTGCGAGCGCCGCGGGATCCCGCTGCCCGAGACCGCGATCCGCCTGCTGAACGACCCGCTGAACGAGACCCCGAAAGCCGGCGACCCGGCCTTCGCGCGGGCCGAGTACCGCATCGTCGCCCGGCCGATCGACGCGCTGGAGGCGGCGGCCGCCGCCGCCAAGGCCGCCGGCTACGAGCCGGTGATGCTCGGCGCCGACCTCGAGGGCGAGGCCCGCGAGGTCGCGGCCGAGCACGCCCGCATCGCCCGCGAGATCAAGGCCTCGGGCCGCAAGGTCGCGCTGATCTCCGGCGGCGAGCTCACCGTGACGATCCGCGGCGAGGGCCATGGCGGGCCGAACCAGGAATACGCGCTGGCGCTCGCCATCGCGCTCGACGGCGAGACCGGGATCGCCGGCATCGCAGCCGACACCGACGGCACCGACGGCGGCCGCGGCGAGGCGACGGACCCGGCCGGCGGCCTCGTCGACCCGACCACGCTGGCTCGCGCCCGCGCCGCGGGCCTCGATCCGGCCGCGATGCTGGCCGACAACGATTCCACCCGGTTCTTCGCCGAGATCGGCGACCTCGTTCAGCCCGGCCCGACGAAGACCAATGTCAACGACTGCCGCATTATCCTCGTCGGCTGACTTTTTTGGGAGTTTGCGTTGCGGCTTCTCGTGATCGGCGCGGCGCTCGGGCTCGCGTTGCTCGGCGCCTCGCCGGCCCGCGCGGACCTGCGCCTGTGCAACCTCACCCCGAGCAAGGTCGGCATCGCGTTGGGCTACCGCGACCCGCAGGGCTGGGTCACGGAGGGCTGGTGGGACCTGACGCCGAAGGCGTGCGAGACCCTGCTCAAGGGCGCCCTGGCCGCACGGTTCTACTACGTCTTCGCCGTCGACTACACGCGCGGCGGCGAGTGGAGCGGGCGCTCGCTGATGTGCACCCGCGACAGCGAGTTCACGATCCGCGGCGTCGAGGACTGCCTCGCCCGCGGCTACGACCGCAACGGCTTCTTCGAGGTCGACACCGGCGAGCAGAAGAGCTGGACGATCCAGCTCTCCGACCCGAACCAGCCGGCGGCGGGGCAGCCGTGAAAGGTTAAGGTCGGGTCTCGGGTTGGGACCGTCTACGACGCACATGATCAGCGCGGTGCCGACGTCGAAGGTGACGTCGCATCGGCCCTTCCGAGGGGCGGTGGCGGTTCACGCAGCGGCACAAGACAAGCCTGCCATCAAGGCGGCATAACGTAGATTGTGATGGGCCGGGTCTGCAGCGGAGAGTATCCGTTGTTCCACGTTGACGCCGGCCGACCTCAGAACGTCAGCGAAGGCGTACTGGAAACGCGCCTCGACGATGCGGTCGGCGGGATCGGTCAGTATGACCACGCGCTCTGGGCGGTGACGGGCGATCTCGTCGGCGTGATCGATCGGATCGACGAAGTCGGTATAGCCCGTCACGTCCGTCGATAGACCCAACGCGGACCCGCGCTGGCGAACGGCCACGTTGCCGGAAGCGATGACGGCGCAGCCGATGTCGTTCCGCTGCGCCAGAAGCGCGCCCACCAAGTGGCCGCCGCCTGAGAAGCCTGCGAGATCGATCCGTGTCCAGCCGAAGCGCGCCTTGAGAGCATCGAGGGCGCCCCCCACGAGCGCCACTTCGCGCGGCCGTCGCCGCTCCAAATGATTTCCGGATGAACCGAAGGTTCCTGGCCGCGCGAGATTGATGAATGTTCGTGCCGTTGCCGCTGCATATTGCTCCGCCTCGCGCTGCATCAGCTTCGGCGTCAGATTCTGATAGTACGCGCCGACCTGCCAAATCGGCGGCCCGACCTGAGGCTGGACAACGTTGACCACGTCGCCCTCCAGGAAAATCAGCGGCGGCCGCTCGGCTGGCCCTGCCTCAGCCCCGTAGAAACGAAGGCAATCGTCGAGCCCATCGATGGTGACCCGAATGCGGTCCGTCCCTCGGCAATCGCCGATTGGAACGCCCTTGAGCACGTCGTGTGCCGAAAACGGCGACTCGTCGGCATGGGAAGAAGAAAGCGACGGCATCATAGAGGAAGCCTGATTCACAAGAAATACGCAGCTTGCACAACGGCTTGCGGTATTCCGGCGGGGGCTCGAGCTGGGTATTTCCGCCCTGATCCCGTCAAAGTCGAGTCTGGGGGCGGCCCTTGGTATCCGCGCCGAGGCATTTCCGGCGCGCGCCGAATCAGACGGAGAGCCTACCGCACGATCGGCCTATACCGAATGCATGGGGCTACCCGATCTTCCCCCGATCTTACGTTTCCTGCGCTTGGCAACACCGCCGGCGACATCGATTTCGCGTTTCGGGTCAAACAGGCAGCGCCCGGGCCCCACGTGACGGTGCGGTGGGGCTGGAACGAAACGTTTCAGCGCGCCGTGCACGAGCGGTGCTTTAACGAAAAGCCATTCTTCGCGATCGAACGGGCAGGCCGGCGCCTTGGGACGATTTCGATCGAGAGTTGTTCCACGCACCTGCGTCTCGGTGAGTTCTACCTGCTTCCGGCGTTCCAAGGACGTGGGCTTGGAACGGCGATCCTGCGACACTGCCTGACGCTGGCCGACGCACTGAGGCTTCCCGTGCGATTGGAGTATCTGCGTTGGAACCCGGTTGGATCTCTGTACCGACGTTGCGGCTGCGTGGAACTGGGTCGGACCGACGTCCACTGCTTGATGGAGCGTCCATCGACCTCCCCGCCCCCCGCCCCGCCTTGACGGGGCAGCATGACCGGTGCTTCTGGCCGCATGCCCGTCGTCACGACTTCATGATGTTCCGCCAAGGGGCACGCGGCGGCAGCGATGTGCCCCAGGAGGCCCGATGAAACGTTCACGCCGCACGAAGATCGTCGCCACCCTCGGTCCGGCTTCCGACTCGCCGGAGATGATCGCGAAACTCTTCCGCGCCGGCGTGGACGTGTTCCGGCTCAACATGAGCCACCTGCCGCGCGAGAAGCTGCCCGAGAAGGTCGAGGCGATCCGCGCGGTCGAGCGCGAGTTCAAGCGCCCGATCGGCATCCTGGTCGACCTCCAGGGCCCGAAGCTCCGGCTCGGCGCCTTCGCCGAGGGGTTCGCGATGATCGAGAACGGCGCGAGCTTCGTCCTCGACGGCGACCCGACGCCGGGCGACGTCCACCGCTGCTACCTGCCCCATCCGGAGATCCTCTCCGCCCTGGAGCCGGGCCACTCCGTCATCATCGACGACGGCAAGCTGCGCCTCACCGTCACCGAGGCGAGCGAGACGCGCGCCGTGACCCGCGTCGAGGTCGGCGGCCGCATCTCGAACCGCAAGGGCGTCTCCCTGCCCCACACGGTGATCCCGCTGCCGGCGATGACCGACAAGGACCGCTCGGACCTCGAGGCCGGCCTCAACGTCGGCGCCGACTGGATCGCGGTGTCCTTCGTGCAGCGGCCCGAGGACGTGGCCGAGGTGAAGAAGGTCTGCGCCGGCCGCGCCCTGGTGATGGCCAAGATCGAGAAGCCGCAGGCGCTGACCCGGCTCGACGAGATCATGGAGATCTCCGACGGCGTGATGGTGGCCCGCGGCGACCTCGGCGTGGAGATGCCGCTGGAGCAGGTGCCCGGCGTGCAGAAGCGCATCACCCGCGGCGCCCGGCGGATGGGCAAGCCCGTCGTCGTCGCGACGCAAATGCTCGAATCGATGATCACCGCCCCCGTGCCGACCCGCGCCGAGGTGTCCGACGTGGCGACCGCGGTCTACGAGGGCGCGGATGCGGTGATGCTCTCCGCCGAGAGCGCGTCGGGCGCCTTCCCGCTCGAGGCGATCGGCATGATGAGCCGCATCGCCGAGGAGGTCGAGCGCGACGCCTTGTACTGGTCGATCATCCGCGCGCAGAACTCGACGCCGGACCACACCGCCGCCGACGCCATCGCGGCGGCCGCCCACCAGATGGTCGACGCGCTCGACCTCGAGGCGATCATGGCCTGGACCCATTCGGGCTCGACCGCGCTCCGGCTCTCGCGCGAGCGCCCGAACGCCACGGTGATCGCGCTGACGCCCAAGCGCGAGACCGCGCGCCGCTTGGCGATCGCCTGGGGCACGCACCCGATCGTCACCAACGATGCCAGCGACGTGGACGACATGGCCTTCCGGGCCGCGAAGTTCGCGGTGCGCGAGCGCTTCGCCGAGGTCGGCGACCGCGTCATCGTGGTCGCCGGCGTCCCCTTCGGGACGCCGGGCGCGACGAACCTCGTGCGCATCGCCTTCATCACCCGCGAGCACGCCGCGAAGGCGTGATCGGCCGCTCCGTCCCGTTCTTCGGCGGGACGGAGCGCCGCCGCTCGCCCCGGCGGCGATCGTAGCGAGGCTTCCCGATGACGTCGCAGCCACCCGACGGCCTCCCGGCCTATCGCCTGCCGACCGGCAAGGACGACGCGGCGTTCCGTCGTCGCGTGTCGGACGCCCTCGCCCTCGGCCAAGTCCCGTAGGGATCGTCGGCGGCGACCTTCAACGGCATCCACGTCGTCGTGGCCCGAGCCGTCGTCTGGCCTTCCGCGTCGCGCTGACGGCCGATCCGACCGCCGACCGGTCCACGCGGCGCCTCAGGGCGCGACCGGGGCGGCCTCCGGCGCGGCGACCCGCTCGGCCATCTTCGACACCGCGTCGACCAGCGCCTGCGTCGACACCCACGGCACCATGTGGCCGATCCCCGGCAGCTCGACGAGGTCGGCCCCCGGGATCGTGCGGCTCAGGGGTTCGGCCTGACTCGTGTTGCCGACGGCGCCGTCGGCATCGCCGGTGACGATCGTCGTCGGCACGCGCAGCGATTTGTAGCGCGGCGCCTGCGCGGCGAGGGCTGCGGGGAGCGCGACCAGGTCCTGCACGCTGGCGAGCAGGGTGGCCGGGCGCAGGACCAGGGCGGCACGGCTGCGGTCGACGTAGCCCTCCGCCACCGGCTGCGGCTGGAACACGTTGCGCGCCGCCGTCTCGAGGAAGCGCAGGCCGATGGGCGGGCCGAGCGTCCGGCTCAGCAGCCAGGCCACCGGCGGCTGGAGCGCGAGGCGCCAGTACCAGGCCGGGGTCCGCGCCTCGCGGAACGGCAGCGCCACCGGCGCGACCAGCACCAGCCCGGAGACGCGCTCGGGATGGTCGAGGGCGAGGCTCAGCGCCAGGGCGCCCGCCCAGGAATGGCCGAGCACGATCGCCGGGCCGACGTTCATGCGCTCCAGCGCCTCGGCGATGGCCGCCCCCTGGACCGCCGGGGCGGCGGCGTCCTCGCCCGAGAGCCGGTCGCTCCAGCCGAAGCCCGGCCGGTCGAAGGCGACGACGCGAAAACCCTGCGCGGCGAGTGCCCGCCCGACGCCCTCCATCGGGTCTGAGGCGTTGGCCGAGGCCCCGTGCAGCAGCACGACCGTGGCGCGGGCCCCGGTCTCGGGGCCGGCCTGGATCGTCGCGAGGCGGCCGCCGGCGACGTCGACGAACGGCCCTTCCGGGGGATGCTGCGCCGAGACCCGGGCGGTGATGATCAGCGTCGCCACCGCGCCCGCGCCGAGGACGGCGCCGATCAGGGCCGCGACGAGGCCGAGCAGGCTCGCCAGCGCGAGGATCACGGCCTTCACAGGTCGCGACCGTCGACCTCGGGTGACAGACGCTCCATCGCGTCCTTGAGCTTCGGCATGCGCGGGTAGATGGCGATCGCCCGGCGATAGGCGTTCATCGCCCGCGCCTTGTCGTCCATCGACAGGTAGATCCGGCCGAGGGCCGCCCAGGCCTCGAAGTGGCGCGGCTCCAGCACCAGCGCACGCTGCAGGTCGGCGATCGCCGATTCCCTGTCGGTCAGGAGCCAGAACACCGTCGCGCGCCGGTTCCAGCCCTCGGACCAGGCCGGCTCGATCGCGGTGGCGCGGTCCATCAGCTCGGCGGCCAGGGCGAAGTCCTGTGCGGTCATCGCCTGGCGGGCGCGATCGGTGAGGAGGTCCACGGTGGCGCTGCCGGACCGGTCGAGGCGGCGCTCGATCAGGGTCGCGACACCCTTCGCCTCGGCGTCGTCCTCGGCGTTGCGGAGACGCTCGTACAGCTCGTTCAGGCTGGCGGCGGGCTTGCGGTCCTGCGACTTCGGCTCGGCGGCGGCCGGCGGATGGCGGTCCGGATTGCCGGGCGGCGCCGCGGCGGCGGCCGTCGAGACGGTCGCGAGCAGGACGAACAGGAGCGGTCGAGCGATGGGCGCCATGCGGGGAGCTTGGTCTCCCCGCCCGCCGGCGTCAACGCGCGGGATGCCGCGCGGCGGGGGCGGTCGCGCCGCCCGGTCGGGCATCCGTCGGGGACGGATGCCGCGACGCCTCAGCCCTGGCGGGCCTTGAAGCGCTTCTGGGTCTTGTTGATGACGTAGACCCGGCCCTTGCGGCGCACGAGCTGGTTGTCGCGGTGGCGGCCACGGAGTGACTTGAGGGAGTTGCGAATCTTCATCGGTCTTGCACGCGGCGCGGGTCGGACCGGCCGTCCATCGAAAGGGTGTCGGGATCGCACGCCCTCGCGGGCGCACGGCGATGGCGGCGGACGCATCGCGGAAAGAGCGGGCCCCATATCAGGATTCGGCCGCACGAGGCAAGGCACCGCAGCGAAGCATCGCGCAGGGCCGTGCCCGCGTGCCTACTTCTCGCGCCAGGCTTTGGCGACCTGGTCGGCGAGGGGCTTCATCAGGTAGCTCATCACGGAGCGCTCGCCGATCTGGAGGAAGGCTTCGACCGGCATGCCGGGCACGAGCTGGACCTCGCCCAGGCGCTCGCGCTGGGTCTCGGGCACGCGGATGCGGGCGGTGTAGTAGCTCTGTCCGGTCTTGGGATCGGTCGAGACGTCGGCCGAGACGCGGCTCACCGTGCCG
>NZ_JAKSYR010000070.1:0-1985 GCF_022829705.1 Methylobacterium sp. E-025 | reverse complement strand
GAACCCAGCGGTTCAGGGTGCTATCGTCCACCTCAAGAGTGCGTTCCGGGAATAGCTGCCCCATGTCGCGGTGTCGCGGTAGCTCAGCGAGTAGCGCAGGTACCAGGCGACAGCCTGCACGATCAGGTTGGCCTCGTAGTGAGGTCTCTCAAGGTCGACCTCGGCTCGCTCTATAAGCTTAGCGGCGTCTATGACAGAACCAAGGAACGGCTCGAGAAGAAAGGTGGCAAGATCGAGGGCATATTTTGTGACCCGTGAAGGACGATTGTCTTAGGTTCGTGATCAGTCCGAATTTTTAAAGCTCGACTTTGGCCATTTCGACATGTCGCGGAACGCGCTAGAGCGTTTTCGGTTTAATCTGGCTCAAATCCTGCGGCGGCGAAGAAGTTGGCGCACTCGTCGGGTGTGACGGTGTCGACGAGGCGCCCGATGGCCGACCACAAGCCCTCGACGGTCCGCTCGGCAGCTTTGCGCAGCAGCGCTTTCAGCTTCGAGAAGGCCATCTGAGGGGGCCCCAATCGACAGGTCGAGTGGGGTATCCCCTGATGGGGTTGAAGTCCGGGCTGTAGGGCGGGAGGAACAGTAGTCGCGCGCCTGCTGCTTCGATCGCCGCCCGCACGGCCGGCCCCTTGTGGCTACCGAGGTTGTCCATGACCACGATGTCCCCGGGGGTGAGTTCGGGCACCAGGACCTGATCGACGTAGGCCTGGAAGGCGTCGCGGTTGATCGGGCCATCGAGCACGAACGGCGCGGCGATCCCGGACAGGCGCAGGGCCGCCACCAGGGTCGTCGTCTTCCAATGGCCATGCGGCACGGGCGAGCGCAGTCGCTCGCCGCGGGGAGAACGCCCGCGCAGGCGGGTCATGTTGGTCGAGGTCCAAGTCTCGTCGAGGAATACCAGGCGGGCCGGATCGAGATCGAGTTGGCCCTCGAACCAAGCCTCGCGCGCAGCCTTCACATCCGGACGACTTTGCTCGGCGGCGTGCGCTGTCTTTTTGTGTAGGTCAGGTCGCGTGCGTCGAGGAAGCTCCACAGGGTGCCGAGCCCGACCGTGAGGTCGTGCTCGTCCCGGAGCCGGACGCGCATCTCCTCCAGGGTGATGTCGTCCTTCTCGTCGATCAGCGCGCGTAGGAATGCCTCGTGCGGATCGAGCTTCGAGCGGCGCGCCCGCCCCTGCGGACGAGCGGCCACCGTCCCGGTCGTCGTGAGCGCGGCCATCCAGCGGATCGAGGTGGCGATGCCGACACCAAACCGCGCCGCCGCCTGCCGGCGCGAGGTTGTTGCGGCGGCTTCCAGCACCCGCTCGCGCAGATCCTGGCTGTAGGGTCGTCCCATCTGTCGCTCCTCCTCCGGAGCGATCAGTGAATCAGCCCGTCGCCGCTCCGTGAACTCCACCCCATTGAATCAGCGCAAACCGAAAACGCTCTAGCGACACAGAGTAATTAAACGTCACGAAAGTTCCCTAAGTTAGATCGATTCCGTAACAATTTCGTCGGCCCGCTTACCTTAAGCCGATGGTCGGCGGCTAAGACCCGCCAATCTTCACTATTTAAAGTGAAGCGTCATGTTTGAAGTGCCCTCAGGTGGATCAATTTGGCTGCTTTCGCCACTTTGATGCACCTAACTTGCACCTGATGAATGCGGTGCAAATGCCGGGCAAATGACCGTTTTCCTGATGGAAAGTTCTGGAGCAATATTAGCTTTTAGATTTGCTTACAGCTGGCACGAATTCATCCGTAGCAGTCAAATTTTTTCACTTCTCGCGCCAGGCTTTGGCGACCTGGTCGGCGAGCGGCTTCATCAGGTAGCTCATCACGGAGCGCTCGCCGATCTGGAGGAAGGCCTCGACCGGCATGCCGGGCACGAGCTGGACCTCGCCCAGGCGCTCGCGCTGGGTCTCGGGCACGCGGATGCGGGCGGTGTAGTAGCTCTGTCCGGTCTTGGGATCGGTCGAGACGTCGGCCGAGACGCGGCTCACCGTGCCG
>NZ_JAKSYR010000067.1:2500-5938 GCF_022829705.1 Methylobacterium sp. E-025 | reverse complement strand
TTTGGCTGTTGACGGGCTGCTGGGTGGTCCGTATACCCCTGTTCATCGAGACGGGGCGGCGGCGACGCGGTTCTGGACTTGGTCCACCGACATGACGAGCGATGGGGCAGCTGGCGAGAGCCGGGTGGCCTGGTGTTTGTGTCGGCGGTCTTGTCGGTTTTGTGTCTAGCTTTCGGGTTTGACGCGGGGTTGACAGGGTATCGGCGGGGGCTTAGACGCCTCCCACCGCTGAGGCGGACCACCGAGTGGTTGGTTCGGTATCACGGGTTTCCAAGACGGGCAAGGTGGTTTCGGGGCATTATGCTCTGGGATTTTTGTTCGCACGATTTTTCCGGGCTTTCGGGTCTGGCGCTCTTTGACAAGTGAATCTGAGAAAGAGAAGCGTGGACGGCATTGTCCTTGCGGGTTCGGCCTTTCGGGGTTGGACTGTGAGAAGACTTTGGCTGACACGTTTGTCTTGAGCTCACATCGATTTGGCTGGAAACGGCTGGATCGTTGATGTGAGTCTCTGTCAATTGTGATCAGCCTGGATCGATCTCTTCAACATGAGAGTTTGATCCTGGCTCAGAGCGAACGCTGGCGGCAGGCTTAACACATGCAAGTCGAACGCATCCTTCGGGGTGAGTGGCAGACGGGTGAGTAACACGTGGGAACGTACCCTTCGATCTGGGATAACTTCGGGAAACTGGAGCTAATACCGGATACGCCCTTTGGGGGAAAGGTTTACTGTCGAAGGATCGGCCCGCGTCTGATTAGCTAGTTGGTGGGGTAACGGCCTACCAAGGCGACGATCAGTAGCTGGTCTGAGAGGATGATCAGCCACACTGGGACTGAGACACGGCCCAGACTCCTACGGGAGGCAGCAGTGGGGAATATTGGACAATGGGCGCAAGCCTGATCCAGCCATGCCGCGTGAGTGATGAAGGCCTTAGGGTTGTAAAGCTCTTTTGTCCGGGACGATAATGACGGTACCGGAAGAATAAGCCCCGGCTAACTTCGTGCCAGCAGCCGCGGTAATACGAAGGGGGCTAGCGTTGCTCGGAATCACTGGGCGTAAAGGGCGCGTAGGCGGCCATTTAAGTCGGGGGTGAAAGCCTGTGGCTCAACCACAGAATTGCCTTCGATACTGGATGGCTTGAGTTCGGTAGAGGTTGGTGGAACTGCGAGTGTAGAGGTGAAATTCGTAGATATTCGCAAGAACACCGGTGGCGAAGGCGGCCAACTGGACCGACACTGACGCTGAGGCGCGAAAGCGTGGGGAGCAAACAGGATTAGATACCCTGGTAGTCCACGCCGTAAACGATGAATGCCAGCTGTTGGGGTGCTTGCACCTCAGTAGCGCAGCTAACGCATTAAGCATTCCGCCTGGGGAGTACGGTCGCAAGATTAAAACTCAAAGGAATTGACGGGGGCCCGCACAAGCGGTGGAGCATGTGGTTTAATTCGAAGCAACGCGCAGAACCTTACCATCCTTTGACATGGCATGTTACCCAGAGAGATTTGGGATCCTCTTCGGAGGCGTGCACACAGGTGCTGCATGGCTGTCGTCAGCTCGTGTCGTGAGATGTTGGGTTAAGTCCCGCAACGAGCGCAACCCACGTCCTTAGTTGCCATCATTCAGTTGGGCACTCTAGGGAGACTGCCGGTGATAAGCCGCGAGGAAGGTGTGGATGACGTCAAGTCCTCATGGCCCTTACGGGATGGGCTACACACGTGCTACAATGGCGGTGACAGTGGGACGCGAAGGAGCGATCTGGAGCAAATCCCCAAAAACCGTCTCAGTTCGGATTGCACTCTGCAACTCGAGTGCATGAAGGCGGAATCGCTAGTAATCGTGGATCAGCATGCCACGGTGAATACGTTCCCGGGCCTTGTACACACCGCCCGTCACACCATGGGAGTTGGTCTTACCCGACGGCGCTGCGCCAACCGCAAGGAGGCAGGCGACCACGGTAGGGTCAGCGACTGGGGTGAAGTCGTAACAAGGTAGCCGTAGGGGAACCTGCGGCTGGATCACCTCCTTTCTAAGGATGCAGCTTTAGTGACGATCGGCACGCTTCGTGTTTGCCGGTCCGCTCCTCTCGCCGCGTCATTGGATACATGGGGCTAGTCTTAGCCCCGCTATGCGGGACGGTGCCGTCCTCGTTTCTCTTTCTCATTATCCGGACTGTCAGCCGGCATCCTCCGAGCGGGGTTGTTCTTGGCTGGCACGGGCCTGTAGCTCAGGTGGTTAGAGCGCACCCCTGATAAGGGTGAGGTCGGACGTTCGAGTCGTCCCAGGCCCACCAATTTGGGATGCTCGTGATCGGGGACATAGCTCAGCTGGGAGAGCGCGTGCTTTGCAAGCATGAGGTCGTCGGTTCGATCCCGTCTGTCTCCACCATTTTTTTGGGACCTGGCGCAGCGCGAGCTGCGACGTCTCAGAATGAGGGCAGGCCCAAGTTCCAAAACATCCGGATAAACCAGTTTGCGCGAGCCAGGGCATCAATCCGGCTCAGTGCGCAAAACCAATCGACATCGTGAAGAGGGAATGTGGCCGTCTGCGGCAGCGAAAGCTGGTCCGGGACGGTTATGTTCGGCAAGCAACTGTTCTTCTGCCGGAAACGGCAGGGGAACTGGTCTTTTTGTGACCGTGTCGCCTGACTGGAGCCGCTTTGCAGCGGCTGCCGGTCGGAGCGGACATCGATCACGAGAGCGATCAAGTGCCTTAAGAGCATTCGGTGGATGCCTTGGCGCTGAGAGGCGATGAAGGACGTGGTACGCTGCGATAAGCCTTGGGGAGCTGCGAACGAGCTTTGATCCAGGGATTTCCGAATGGGGAAACCCACCTTCGACCTTTCGTATTGTGGCTGCAGATCTTTGATCTGTGGCTTCACTACGATTGGTCACATGAAGGTATCAAATCCTGAATACAATAGGGGTTTGAAGCGAACCCGGGGAACTGAAACATCTCAGTACCCGGAGGAAAGGACATCAACGAGACTCCGTTAGTAGTGGCGAGCGAACGCGGACCAGGCCAATGCCTGAGTGGAGTTTACCGGAACGGTCTGGAAAGGCCGGCATGATGGGTGACAGCCCCGTACGGGACGGACGACATTCGGGATACGAGTAGGGCGGGACACGTGAAATCCTGTCTGAACATGGGGGGACCACCCTCCAAGCCTAAGTACTCCTCAGCGACCGATAGCGAACCAGTACCGTGAGGGAAAGGTGAAAAGCACCCCGACGAGGGGAGTGAAATAGTACCTGAAACCGGATGCTTACAAACAGTGGGAGCTCAAGGTTCGTCCTGAGTGACCGCGTACCTTTTGTATAATGGGTCAGCGACTTAAAGTTACGAGCAAGCTTAAGCCGGTAGGTGTAGGCGCAGCGAAAGCGAGTCTGAACAGGGCGTTCAGTTCGTGGCTTTAGACCCGAAACCGAGTGATCTAGCCATGT